>NJBP01000069.1 GCA_005223085.1 Candidatus Aerophobetes bacterium Ae_b3b
GTTCTCGCTCCACCACACTGAACCTACCACTATTTACCAGTTCGGTGACCAGCATATCTGAGATCCCCTCGCCAGGGTCCCAATCCCACCCCCACCAGCTTTTTATCTGGCCTATCTTAAAGGGCATCACCGCGATGCGGATTCTGGCCGGAGTAACTGTAGGAGTTATGGTAACCTGCGGTGTTACCGTGGGTGTCACTGGAGCAACGGCTAAACCAACCGTCTTCTCCTCAATTCCCTCGGCTAATTCTTTAACCGCGCCAGTGGTAGCCTTGCCGAGAATATGTTCCGCGAATCTTGAGCTACCGAAAGTAAAACCAGATAGATCACCCCACCTTTCACTAAGGGCAACGTTACTCTGGCTCTTAGCCCCTTTCCCGGTTACAGCCGCCATGATCTCTGAGGTCTCCACATTAACTAATCTTGCATTAAGGGCACATCTTGCCCGCCATTCATTAACTTCTCCCGCAACCGGAAGACGTATCTTTTTCGAGGTCAGGCTAAATTCGGTAACCGTTCCAAAGACAAATAGTTGCACCCCCAGGATCCTTCCTATTCTAGCTGCCGTAGCTGCATTAACTACTCCTTCCCTGGCCAAATTCTGCTCCTGAAGTACCTCGTCCAGGCGTTCTCGCTCCACCACACTGAACCTACCACTATTTACCAGTTCGGTGACCAGCATATCTGAGATCCCCTCGCCAGGGTCCCAATCCCACCCCCACCAGCTTTTTATCTGGCCTATCTTAAAGGGCATAACCGCGATGCGAATCTTTTGTGCGGCCACATCTTCTCGAGGGATAAATAAACCGCCAGCCAGTAAAACCAGAAATAAACCGACTAGGATGAAACTTCTTTTCTTTCTCAACATCTAAATCCTCCTTTGAGTTTTAATCACAATGACACCTCTTGTTTCTTACCCTACAAATCACCTCCCTCTTTTTGATCCCACCTTCTCAAAAGTTATTCTTGATACATTGTGTTAGACTGCCAAAAAGGGGGAATGTTCCCTAATAATTCAGAACTGAGAACTAAGAACTGAGAAAAAATCCACTAGCAAATCTTGATTTTTAATGCTTAGTTCTATTTACAATAACTTACCACTCTCCAAAAACTCAGTACTTAAGAATTAATAAAAGCATTTTTGTAATTTTCGGTAAATCTCAGTTCTTAATTCTTAGTTCTCAGTTCTATCTGTATTATAACTCTTAGTCCTTAATGCTTAATTCTTAATCCTATCTTTATCTGGTGGAGGCAGGGGGATTCGAACCCCCGACCTCGTCCACGCCAAGGACGCGCTCTCCCAGCTGAGCTATGCCCCCGTGAAATCTCTGGAAACCTTTAGTTACTTCGTAAGTATTCAGTGAACCCCGTCATTTTTGGTAGTCGCAAGGCTCAGAGCCTGCGCACCCTAAAGGGTGCGGCTACCCTGAAAATTCAATGTGACACGGTGTTTACTGAGCATTTACGTTACTTCTCTGCTAGCAATATCCTGTGACAAGATACTCGAGGGGGGAAATATCCCCCCTCGACGGCTCGATCAGCAAAGCCGACTCTCGCTTCGCTCGAGCAAGTCGAGCCTGCTCCCCTCTTTTTTCTGATATTTGGTCTACCGAGGGTTACTTGATAATAATTCAGAGAGATTATTGAAATTCCTATACCTTAAATTATCCTCAAGGTGAGGTGAAAAGAGAGTTTTTATCGGTTAGTGATTACTGATCGCTGACTATCGTTTTCCCGGCATCGGCCCATAATCTTTCCAGTTGATAAAAGTCCCTCCCTGCTTGGGAAAAAATATGCACCACTATTGAGCCAAAGTCAAGAAGAATCCAGCGATTGTTCATGAAATCCTTGGGATTGAGGAGTGTCACTCCTTGCTTGCTTAAGTTTTCCTCAAGCTCCTGAGCAATGCTACGCATGTGCAAAGAAGATTCCCCGCCGCAGATTATGAAATAATCTGTGATAGTAGAAATTTCCTTTAAGTTTAGAAGAACTATGTCTTTTGCTTTTTTATCCTCCACTATTTTGATGGCATCCTTTATCAATCTCTTGGGAATCAAATCCCTCTTCCTTCTACTAATTCGCATCTCAACTCATGTTAGCGCCTTCCCCGTTGGTCAACCAACAGGATCTATCGATAGAGGTTATTCTTATAAATATATTTTTCAACCACTTCTGGTACAAGATATTTGATAGTTTGTTCCTTCTTTATTCTTTCTCTGATTTGTGTTGAGGAAATAGCTAAAGCGGGAACTTCTACGAGGTAAGTACATTTTTGAAACCGGGGATCGATTTTTTTTATATCTAACTTGTAACCCGGCCTAGAAACAGCAATAAATTTAGCTAGATGTGGCAAATCCTCTGTTTTATGCCAGGTAGAAATTTCCGCTATGGCATCAGCTCCAGTAATAAAAAAACATTCTGTACCTTCACCATACATCTGCCTCAATTGTAAGACAGTGTCCCGGGTATAAGATTCACCCCGCCGCTCTATCTCTATGGAAGAAACAGAGAAGTGTTCATTGCTGGCTGTAGCAAGAACCGTCATCATCCAGCGGTTTTCTGGTGAGGCAATTTCATTGTTCCCCTTATGGGGAGGTTTGCCCGAAGGGACAAACAATACCTCCTCCAATTTAAATTTATCCCAAATAAACTCTGCTGCCACTAGGTGTCCCTGATGAATGGGATTAAAAGTTCCTCCCATAATTCCAAGTTTGAACGACGGTTTGCTCATTTTGCATATTCAATAGAACGAAGCTCCCGAATTACCGTTATCTTAATCTGTCCGGGATAATTCAATTCTTTTTCAATTTTATTAGCGATCTCTCGACACAGTTCTGTAGCTCTTTCATCATTGATCTCCTGTGGCTGAACCATGATACGTAGTTCCCTGCCTGCTTGTATAGCATAGGCTCTGTTTATTCCGGTAAAGGAACGGGCTATCTCCTCCAACTCTTCAATTCGCTTAAGATATGCCTCCAGAACTTCTTTTCTTGCTCCAGGTCTGGCCGCAGAAACAGCATCTGAAGCCTGAATCAAAATAGCCAGGGTGGTTTCAGTTTGTCTATCTTCATGATGAGCAGCAATGGCATGAACGATCTCTGGTGATTCTCCATATCGTTCAGCCAGACGGGCTCCAATTAAAGCATGTGAGCCTTCTATTTCCTGATCCACCGCTTTTCCAATATCATGAAGAAGACCTGCTCTTTTGGCCCGGATATAATCCACCTTCACTTCAGCTGCCATAATGCTAGCTATATAGGATACTTCTTTTGAGTGTTGCAATACATTTTGCCCATAACTGGTACGAAATTTCAGTCTTCCTAGAAGGTTGATTAGTTGGGTAGGTAGATCAGAGATTCCCATGTCGAAAGCTGCTCGCTGACCTTCTTCGTGAAGGATCTCCTCCATATCTTTTTTGGCTTTTTCCACTATCTCCTCGATTCTTGCTGGATGTATGCGAGTATCAGCGATGAGTCGCTCTAGACTAATTTCAGCTATTTTACGCCTTAAGGGATCGAAACAGGAGATAACCACTGTTTCTGGAGTGTCATCCACGATCAAATCCACACCGGTGAGAGCTTCAAATGTCCTTATGTTTCTACCCTCTCTTCCGATAACTCTTCCTTTCATTTCATCATTGGGCAAGGAAAGGGTGGAGATTACTGTACCGACCACTTCATCCACTGCGCAACGTTGAATAGCTGTAGCTACAATCTTTCTCGCTTTTTTGTTAGCTGTTTCCTTGGCTTCTCTCTCCACTTTCTGGATAATCTGAGCTGCTTCTTCTTTAGCCTCTTCCTTTATAGTGTCTAAAAGAGTCCTTTTTGCCTCGGCCGTCGAAATACCAGCTATTTTTTCCAGCTCCTCCCTTTGCTTAATTTCCAGACCTCTTATTTTTTCTCTTTCCTTTTCTAATCTTTGTTCTTCTACTAAGATCTCCTTTTTTTTCCCTTCCATTTCCAGGAGACGACGATCTACAGTCTCCTCTCTTTCTGTTAACCTTTTCGACAATTTATGAAGTTCATCACTTTTTTCTCTGGTTTCCTTCTCAAAACTAGCTCTTATTCGGTGAAGTTCCTCTTTTTTCTCAAGCTCAATTTCTCTTCTTCTATTCCTGACTTCCTCCTCTACCCGGGACAACTTAAACCGGGCTTTGTTCAATAAAGATCTTGCTCTTACTCTACTGAGAAGAGTAGTAATTGCCCATCCCCCCAGTAGCCCTAAAATAATATATAGATAAATCTCATTGATGATATTAACTGGTATCACCTGGTATCACCCCCTCTATTTTCAAAGATCAAAATTTCGCTATAAAAATACATAATTTTAAATGTTTTGTCAACCTTGGGTCTTGTCAAAGAATAGGGAATTGATATAATCAAGTCATCTCTGACTCTCAGAGGCCAGATAAATATGGACACCACTTTGGATACTCTTAATTATCGAAATCTTTACCAGAGTGGGGAATTAAGAAAAAGGATAAAAAAAGCTTATAAACTCTTGGAAAACTGTAGTCTCTGTCCCCGGAGATGTGGCGTAAATAGAAGAAGGGGAGAAACCGGATTTTGCAGATCCGGTGAGAAGTTAGAGGTCTCCAGCTTTCATTCTCACTTTGGCGAAGAGCCACCAATTTCTGGCTGTCGGGGCTCGGGAACTATCTTCCTGGCCCACTGTAATTTAAGATGTATCTTTTGTCAGAATTATCCTATATCCCATCTGGGGAATGGAAACAAGATCTCAACCCAACAACTTTCTCAAATGATGCTCAGTTTGCAGAAAAAGAGATGCCATAATATAAACCTGGTAACTCCTACTCATTTCATGCCTCAAATCCTGTCTGGTTTCCTACAAGCTGTCGAGAGAGACCTGGATATCCCTTTAGTTTATAATTGCAGTGGATACGAAAGCGTTGAGACTCTCAAGCTTCTGGAGGGGGTAGTTGATATTTACATGCCTGATCTAAAATATGGAACTAGAGAGGCAGGAGAAAAGTATTCCTCAGCTCCTGATTACTTTGAAATAGCAAAAAAAGCAATAAAAGAGATGTATCGGCAGGTAGGAGACCTAAGGCTTGATAAGAAAGGAGTTGCTCAGAGAGGTCTTCTAGTTAGACATCTTGTTCTACCCAATGGACAGGCGGGGACAAGAAAAGTTCTTGCTTTTTTAGCAGAAGAAATTTCCTCCCACACTTACATTAGCATTATGAGCCAGTATTTTCCTGCTTATGAGGCGCAAGAATTCAAAGAGTTGAATAGGCGAATTACCCGCCAGGAATATCAACAAGTTCTGGACATGGCTGAACAGTTAGGTCTAGAGACAGGATGGCGACAGAATTAATTAAACTAGTAATCAGTGGTCAGTATTCAGCGAAAATCTTGGGTGGTTGGTCAGTCACGCCTGATTTTTGATCACGAAGCCTGATTACTAAAAGAGGGAATCGTAATTAACTATCCCAAAGTTACATCTCACCTGAATATCTTCATTACGGGGGTTGCTCTTACAGCTATCCTCTCTCTTATCCTGGAGTACGGTTTTTATCTAGGAGTGAAAACCGAAGCTCTCCTCCATCGTCTGGATCTATTTATTGTAGGGATATTTCTTGCCGAATTTTTCTTTAAGTTAGCCTTAGCGAAAGAGAAGCGAGCTTATTTGATCGCTAATAAAGTTGATGGAGTAGTTATTGGCGTCTTTTTTGTCCTAATTTTATTTATTAACAAGTTATTTACTGCGCCTGAATTGACTCAGTTTTTAGGAAGGATTGGCATTGTTTCTCCGGCCGAGGCCTATATAGTAATCTCTCAGGGGTATATTCTTGTGGCCTTACTTCTCAAACTACCTCAACTCAACAAAGCCCTTCTCATTCTGAAGCTAAATCCCTCCTTAGTAGTTATTTTGGCTTTTCTCACTATCATCGGTATAGGGACTATGCTGCTTCTTTTACCCCGCTCTACCGCATCAGGAAAAGAGACCACTTTCCTAGATGCTCTTTTTACTGCTACTTCGGCGACCTGTGTTACGGGACTCATTGTTGTCGATACGGGAACTCATTTTTCCTTGCTCGGACAACTAACCATCCTTTCATTAGTGCAAATAGGAGGTCTAGGATTGATGACTTTTACCTCTTTCTTTGCCCTAGTCCTAGGCAAAGGATTTGGACTCAAAGATAGGGGTCTGCTTCAAGATATACTCAATTACAGAAGGCTAGGTAGAATTGGATCTTTACTTTTATCAATTCTCACCATCACTTTCATTATAGAGGCAGCTGGGGCTCTTCTGTTGTATAGCCAATTCTTACCCAGATATGGAGCAGGGGTGTCTGGTCTCTATTTTGCTATCTTTCATTCTGTTTCAGCCTTCTGTAACGCGGGATTTTCCCTTTTTTCGGATAGTTTTATGAGTTATCGAGGGAATTTAGGAGTTAATCTTATTATGAGTAGTTTGATAATCCTAGGAGGATTGGGATTTATGGTAATAACTAATCTTCTACGCTGGGTATATGCGCGTCTTAAGGGGGAAAAGAGGTCTTTGTCTCTTCAGAGTAAGCTGGTACTTTTGGTCTCAGGCATATTAATTGCAACGGGGCTCAGTCTTATTCTTCTAGGAGGAACTATGGAGAATCTTTCCTTTAAAGAAAAAGTGCTGGGAGCCTATTTTCAATCAGTAACCGCAAGAACAGCCGGGTTTAATACCTTAAATATAAGTGGTTTGTCTGTATCTTCTGCTTTTTTGCTCATTGTCCTCATGTTTATAGGAGCCTCTCCTGGCTCCACTGGAGGAGGTGTTAAGACCAGCACTTTTGCTACACTAATTTTTACCATCAAATCTATGGCTCAGGGGAAAAACAGGGTGGAAGTTTTCCGCCGTACTATACCTCGCCTGATAGTTTATCAGGCCTTATGTGTTGTCATTCTAGCTCTGGGATGGATTGCCATTTCCACCTTCATCCTTGCTTTAACTGAAAACGCTTCCTTCATTAATATACTTTTTGAGGACCTTTCCGCCTTTGGCACGGTTGGTTTATCCAGAGGGTTGACCCCTAACCTGACCCCAGTGGGTAGAGTTGTCATCATCCTTACTATGCTGGTGGGAAGAATTGGTCCTCTAACCCTGGCATTAGCTATAGGGGGAAGAAGAATTAGTGAGCTTTATGAATACCCTGAAGAAAGAATAATGATAGGGTAGGAGGAAAAAAATGCGCAAGTTTGCCGTCATCGGGCTAGGGCGATTTGGTGGAACGGTAGCCCAGAGTTTGGCTGAAAGAGGAGCTGAGGTAATCGCTGTTGATAAAGATGGTAAGTTGGTTGACAAATTTGCCGAAATTGTGGATCTAGCCGTTAGGTTGGATTCTACAGATGAGGAAGCTTTGAAATCTCAAGGGATAAATCAGGTAGATGTGGCCATCGTGAGTATAGGAGATTTTGAGGATTCTGTTCTTACTACTGCTCTTCTTAAGCGACTAGGTGTTCCAATGGTCATTACTCGGGCCTCCCAGACCGCATCAGATATTCAAGATCGAATACTGAGTCTTGTAGGAGCGGATAGGGTAGTTTTACCTGAGATGGAGATGGGTAAGAGATTAGCCAGGAATCTTTTGGTTTCCAGTGTCCTCGATTACGTCCCAATTTCTGATAAGTACAGCGCAGCAGAGATCCGGTGTCCTAAGTCGTTCTGGGGTAAAAGGATAGCTGATCTTAAGATCCGACAGAAATACAAAGTAAACATTTTAGAGATGAAGAAAGTATCCGGGGAGGGGGAGGACGAGCGGGTGGAGAGAATAAACTATCTTCCTCAGTCTGATGACGTTATCGAAAAGGGAGATATTTTGCTGGTGATAGGCGAAGAAGAAGATATTGAGCGTCTCTCAAAGGAAGAGTAATGATTGGCAACTATTTACCCCGTTAGAAAAGGCCCATCCGAATTTTCTAACGGGGTTTACATTCTTTGAGAGTTTGCTATGCTTCAGGCGTAGTAAGCCGGGATGGCGGAAGTGGTAGACGCGCATGGTTGAGGGCCATGTGGACGTTTTGTCCATGGGGGTTCAAATCCCCCTCCCGGCACCAGATAAAGATAGGATTAAGAATTAAGCATTAAGGACTAAGAGTTATAATACAGATAGAACTGAGAACTAAGAATTAAGAACTGAGATTTACCGAAAATTACAAAAATGCTTTTATTAATTCTTAAGTACTGAGTTTTTGGAGAGTGGTAAGTTATTGTAAATAGAACTAAGCATTAAAAATCAAGATTTGCTAGTGGATTTTTTCTCAGTTCTTAGTTCTCAGTTCTGAATTATTAGGGAACATTCCCCCTTTTTGGCAGTCTAACACAATGTATCAAGAATAACTTTTGAGAAGGTGGGATCAAAAAGAGGGAGGTGATTTGTAGGGTAAGAAACAAGAGGTGTCATTGTGATTAAAACTCAAAGGAGGATTTAGATGTTGAGAAAGAAAAGAAGTTTCATCCTAGTCGGTTTATTTCTGGTTTTACTGGCTGGCGGTTTATTTATCCCTCGAGAAGATGTGGCCGCACAAAAGATTCGCATCGCGGTTATGCCCTTTAAGATAGGCCAGATAAAAAGCTGGTGGGGGTGGGATTGGGACCCTGGCGAGGGGATCTCAGATATGCTGGTCACCGAACTGGTAAATAGTGGTAGGTTCAGTGTGGTGGAGCGAGAACGCCTGGACGAGGTACTTCAGGAGCAGAATTTGGCCAGGGAAGGAGTAGTTAATGCAGCTACGGCAGCTAGAATAGGAAGGATCCTGGGGGTGCAACTATTTGTCTTTGGAACGGTTACCGAATTTAGCCTGACCTCGAAAAAGATACGTCTTCCGGTTGCGGGAGAAGTTAATGAATGGCGGGCAAGATGTGCCCTTAATGCAAGATTAGTTAATGTGGAGACCTCAGAGATCATGGCGGCTGTAACCGGGAAAGGGGCTAAGAGCCAGAGTAACGTTGCCCTTAGTGAAAGGTGGGGTGATCTATCTGGTTTTACTTTCGGTAGCTCAAGATTCGCGGAACATATTCTCGGCAAGGCTACCACTGGCGCGGTTAAAGAATTAGCCGAGGGAATTGAGGAGAAGACGGTTGGTTTAGCCGTTGCTCCAGTGACACCCACGGTAACACCGCAGGTTACCATAACTCCTACAGTTACTCCGGCCAGAATCCGCATCGCGGTGATGCCCTTTAAGATAGGCCAGATAAAAAGCTGGTGGGGGTGGGATTGGGACCCTGGCGAGGGGATCTCAGATATGCTGGTCACCGAACTGGTAAATAGTGGTAGGTTCAGTGTGGTGGAGCGAGAAC
>NJBP01000070.1 GCA_005223085.1 Candidatus Aerophobetes bacterium Ae_b3b
GAGTTTGTAGAATAAAAACGCGAAATTCCTTGCTTGTAAGATTGCCACGTTTGTCTTCGACAAACTCGCAATGACGGAAAAGAGGTAACTTCCGGTGATAATCCTGGCAATTTTGAGGTATAGGAATTTCAATAATCTCTCTGAATTATTATCAAGTAACCCTCGGTAGACCAAATATCAGAAAAAAGAGGGGAGCAGGCTCGACTTGCTCGAGCGAAGCGAGAGTCGGCTTTGCCGATCGAGCCGTCGAGGGGGGATATTTCCCCCCTCGAGTATCTTGTCACAGGATATTGCTAGCAGAGAAGTAACTAAAGGTTTCCAGAGATTTCACGGGGGCATAGCTCAGCTGGGAGAGCGCGTCCTTGGCGTGGACGAGGTCGGGGGTTCGAATCCCCCTGCCTCCACCAGATAAAGATAGGATTAAGGATTAAGAATTAAGCATTAAGGACTAAGAGTTATAATAATTAAACCCTGATGGGGTAAGCTATTCAGTTGAGAGACTTCGGTAGGAGAGGCTTTAGCCTCTCAGTCACCTTTAACTCTTATTTAGAAAGTTGCGCATATCTTCGCAGGCTAAAGCCTGCGGCTACCGGTGGTGTAGGTAAAACGTAAGCTCTGAGCCTCGTAACTACCAATTATGCACTTGAGCAAAAGCTAGAAAGATACTTTTCCTATCTTAGTTCTTAATTCTCAGTTCTGAATTATTATGAAGGAGATAGGATGCGAAGTAATCAAATAAAAAAAGGAATTGAGCGGACTCCCCATCGAGCTTTACTTTATAGTACTGGTCTGACAGAAAAAGCCTTAAATAAACCCTTCGTTGGAATTGGCTCCAGTTTCAGCGACATAGTACCGGGCCATATCCTGATGCGCGGGATGGAAAGATTTATAGAAAGAGGCGTTGAGGCAGGCGGTGGTTGTCCTTTCATCTTTGGCATCCCCTCCATTTGTGATGGAATTTGTATGGGACATCCAGGAATGAGATATTCTCTTCCCTCGCGGGAAATAATAGCTGACTCTATTGAAGCTGTGGCCCAAGCCCACTGTTTTGATGGACTGATTCTTCTTACCAATTGTGACAAAATAACCCCCGGCACTCTTATGGCTGCCGCCAGAATTAACCTTCCTACCATTATAGTTACGGCTGGTCCTATGACGTCTGGTAGATTCAAGGAAAAAAGACTTTCCTATGTAAGAGATGCCTTCGAAGTAATCGGCAGATTTAAAAAAGGAGAGATAAGCGAAGCCGAGCTTAGGGTTTTAGAAAAAGAGGTTTGCCCAGGAGCAGGCTCGTGCCAGGGTATGTATACTGCCAATACAATGGCTTGCCTCACGGAAGTTATGGGAATGAGTCTTCCCGGATCAGGATGTGCCTTGGCTGTTTCGGCCAAAAGAAAAAGAATCGCCTACGATAGTGGGCAGAGGATAGTAAAACTCATTGAGGGAAAGGTTCTCCCCAGAGATATAATGAATAGAGGAGCCTTTGAGGACGCCATTCGAGTGGATATGGCTCTTGGAGGGTCAACTAATACTATCCTTCATCTTCTGGCCATTGCTAATGAAGCCGAAGTTGAGTTATCACTTGAGCTTTTTGATGAGATAGGTAGAGAGACCCCTCATTTGGTTAATCTCCGCCCAGGGGGAGACTATTTCATGGAGGATCTGGAATGGGCAGGAGGAATTCCTGGCCTATTGAACACTCTTAAAGATATTCTAGTTGATCGACCCACCGTCTCCGGTAAATCTATAAAAGAGATTGCCTCAGAAGGAGAAGTCTTAGATAGGGAAGTAATCAGAAGTCTAGATGATCCTTACGATAGAGAGGGGGGCATAGCCATCTTAACTGGGAACTTGGCCCCTGAGGGGGCAGTGGTGAAACAATCTGCAGTAAAGGAAAAGGTGAAAAAATTCAAGGGTAGAGCTAAAGTCTTTGATAACGAAGAAGATGCAGTTAAAGCCATTTACGCAGGCAAAATAAGAGACCACAATGTTATCGTCATTCGTTATGAGGGACCAAAAGGAGGACCAGGGATGAGGGAGATGCTCTCCCCCACTGCTGCAGTGGTAGGAATGGGACTATCTGATTCGGTGGCTCTGATTACCGATGGACGATTCTCAGGAGGTACCAGAGGCCCCTGCGCAGGCCATGTCTGTCCGGAGGCAGCCCAAGGAGGTCCCATCGCCCTTTTGATAGATGATGACGAGATTCTAATCGACATTCCTCGAAGAAAACTTGAAGTACGCTTATCTAAAGAAGAGCTAGCAAAAAGAAGGAAAAGCTGGAGAAAACCTTCTCCTAAGTTCAAGAAGGGCTGTTTAGCCCGTTATATGCTATTGGTAAGCTCAGCTAAGGAGGGAGCAGTATTAAAGGCCAATCTTAATGAAGATAATTAATTATAAAAAGAGAAAATCGGTATCTGAAAGATACGAATTTCTTCTTGGGCAGGGAATGTCTGATATTTACAAGATCAAAGCTTATCAACCGGGCAAACCCATAGAGGAAGTAAAAAGGGAGTTTGAGTTAAAGAATGTAATCAAGCTTGCTTCCAATGAGAATCCTCTAGGACCATCTCCGAAAGCAGTGGAGGCTATTAGAGGATATGCCTCAAAAATCAACTTTTATCCTGACGGAGGGAGTTATTATTTAAAAAAGGCTCTAGGAGAAAAACTGGGCGTAAAAGAAGACAGCATCATTCTCGGTAACGGTTCCGACGAGATCGTTTCTCTGATCACTCGGATCTTTCTCCAGAAAGGTGATGAAGCAATAATGGGAGATCCTTCCTTCCTAATGTACAAAATAGATGCTCAACTTAGCCGGGCAAATGTTGCCTCTGTTCCCTTAAAGAGTTTCAGACTGGATCTATCAGAAATGAGTAAAGTCGTTGGTCCCAAAACAAAACTCATCTTTATTAGTAATCCCAATAACCCCACCGGCACCATTATTACCGAAGATGAGGTGGAGCATTTTCTAAGAGATATTCCTCCCCGAATCCTGGCTATTTTCGATGAGGCCTATTATGAATATGTGGAAGATACAAATTACCCTCAAAGCATAGATCTTTTAGATGGGAACAGTAACATTATCATCTTGCGTACTTTTTCCAAGATTTATGGTTTGGCTGGATTAAGAGTAGGTTATGGGGTTGGCAGCCCTGAAATTATTGAGCTACTTAACAAAGCTCGCCCTCCCTTTAATGTGAACTCCTTGGCCCAGGTAGCTGCCTTGGCCAGTCTAGAGGATAAAGATCAGGTTAATCGAAGCAAAATCTTAGTTAGAGAAGGGAAAGAATTTCTTTATTCCAATCTTAGAAGACTCAAAATCTTCTTTATTCCTACCCAGGCAAATTTCATTTTGATTAAAGTAGGAAAAAAAGCAAAAGATGTTGCGGCAAAACTCCTTAAAAAGGGGATAATTGTGAGGGGAATGGGAGCTTACAATCTTCCCCATTATATAAGAGTCACCATTGGAACAAAACCACAAAATGAAGAGTTTATCAAGAATCTCCAAACCATCCTCTCTTCCCGGCAGGAGGGGTTTAACAATTGCCATTGATGGACCGGCTGCCTCAGGAAAAAGCACTGCTGCTAAGCTTGTTGCCAAGAAATTAGGTTATTCGTACTTAGACACGGGAGCTATGTACAGGGCCTTGACCTGGAAAGCCTTAAGGAATAAAGTAAATATTAAGGATAAAAAAGGGCTCGGTCAACTAGCTAAAGAAACAAAAATTACCTTAAAATCTCAATCTAATCTTGAAACCAAGATTTACCTCGATGGTAAAGAGGTAACCTCTTTCATTCGTTCTCCGCTGATAGATAAAAATGTCTCCCCCATTTCGGTGGTTAAAGGGATCAGAGAAGCGATGGTGGCGGAACAAAAGAGAATGGGTAAAAATGGAGGTATTGTAGCGGAAGGTAGAGATATAGGAACAGTTGTTTTTCCAAAAGCTGAAGTCAAGATTTTTCTCACAACCTCGTTTAAGGAGAGGGTAAAAAGGCGCTGGAAGGAAGAAACCAACAAGGGTCTATCTTCGGACAGGAAAAGAGTAGCCATTGACCTTCTCACTCGGGATAGCATAGACAGCCAGAGAAAGATTGCTCCCCTGAAGAAAGCTAGAGGAGCAGTAGTTATTGACAACACCTGTCTGAACATTCCCCAGACAGTGGACAGAATCTTAGAGGTGGTAAAAACTAAACTTACCCCATGAAGGAAACCCCTCTTTGGTATCACCTCTTACGTGAGTTAGCCATAATAATTTTTAAGGGTCTGTTTAACATAAAGATTCAAGGAAAGGAAAACATTCCTCCAAAGGGAGGGGTGATCCTTGCCTCCAATCATCTAAGTTATCTTGATCCCATTGTCATAGGTCTTCTTGTTTCAAGAAAAATTAATTTCATGGCAAAAAGGGAGCTCTTTGAAAACCCTCTGTTCGGCTGTGTTATAAGTAAGCTAGGAGCTTTTCCTGTCAGAAGAGAGAGATTAGATCGTGAAACCTACCAAAGGGCTCTAGGACTGTTGAAAAAAGGTAAAATTTTGGTTCTCTTTCCAGAAGGAACACGCAGTCAAAAGGGAAATCTTGGACACTTAAGAGAAGGAACGGCAAGAATAGCTGTAAGAACGAAAGTTCCTCTGATTCCTGTTGTTATCAGGGGAACAGATAAAGCCCTTCCTCGTGGGAAAAAGATAGTAAGACTGGCCAGGGTAAAAGTTCGGATAGGAAAGCCGTTAGAGAGTGAGCCATTATACGAAGGGAAAGATATTAAAAGAAAGGTACAAAGACTTCATCAGAGGTTAGAAAGGAGTATGAAAACCTTAGTTGAGAGGCCGTAGAGTATGCAAGTATTTCTCCCTCCAGAAATTGGTTTTTGTTTTGGGGTAAAAAGAGCTTTAAACTTAGTGATAGATGAATTAAAAAGAGAAGAAAAAATTTATTCTCTGGGGGACTTAATTCACAACCCTCAGGTAATTGAGGATTTGAAAAAGAAAGGAGTTGTCTTCGTGTCGAGTCTGTCCCAAGTGAAGAAAGGAACAGTAATTATTAGATCACACGGAGCTGATCCCTCTTTAATCAGAAAAGCGAGGGAAAAAGGACTAAAAGTAATAGACGCTACCTGTCCTTATGTGGCAAAGGTGCAAAGGATAGCCAAATTCCTTTCTCAAAAGTCGTACCGGATAGTTATCGTTGGTTTAAGTACCCATCCTGAGATAAAAGGAGTAATAGCTAGTGTCGCAGGAAAAAAAACCTACGTGGTTAAAGACCCTCAAGAAATAGAAAGAATACCTTTTACAGGAAAGATGGGGGTGGTAGTTCAGACCACAGAAAGTCTTGACAATTTTAGTAATATTGTAAAGAATTTAGTGAAAAGAGGAAAAGAGTGTAGAGTTTTTAACACTATATGTAAAGTAATAAGACGTCGTCAGGAAGAAACTAAGAAGCTAGCCAAAAAGGTTGAGGTGGTGATAGTGGTGGGGGGACATAATAGTTCAAATACCTCTCAGTTGGCTAGACTATCTCAATCAATGGGAGTGAAGACATATTTCATGGAAAGAGAAAAAGATCTCGATTCTATGG
Source organism: Candidatus Aerophobetes bacterium Ae_b3b (assembly GCA_005223085.1). GTDB lineage: Bacteria > Aerophobota > Aerophobia > Aerophobales > AE-B3A > AE-B3B. The sequence continues at coordinate 5,571 of NJBP01000070.1, forward strand.
ACTGGCAAGGAATAAAAAGAGTTGGCCTGACCGGGGGAACTTCTACCCCTGAAGAGTTAATAGTGAAGATAAGAGATCGACTTGGTCAATTTTCTGTAACTTAGTCGTACCAGAAAAGGAGTTCAAGGTGTCCAAATCAAAAGAAGAAAGACTTCTGGAGAAAGCTGCCGATAGTATAATGAGATCAGAAATGAAAGAGAAAGTAGAGAAAAGAAAAGATGATTTCGCCAAAATGATTCATGCATACGAGGTTCCCCGGGTGATAAAGCTTGGAGACGTAGTAGAAGCAAAGGTTGTGCAAACAGACAAGGAAGGAATCTTAGTGGACGTGGGTACAAAATCTGAAGGTTTTATGCCCTGGGAAGAATTCGATCCTGGAAGAAAAGAAACTCCTCCCATAGGGGAGATCATGCAGGTTTATGTTTCGGGCAAAGATGAAACAGGACGTCTTCTGCTATCCAAAAAAGAAGCAGATTTTCGTCTAAACTGGGCAAAATTTGAGGAGGCCTTCAGGGATGGGAAACCCATAGTGGTGAAAGTGGTAAAGATCGTGAAAGGAGGGGTTTTAGCGAGCCTGGAGTCTTTGAAAGCTTTCATCCCCGCCTCTCATGTAAGTCTAAAGAGGGCAAACAACCTCGAAGAATTTATTGGGAAAAATCTAACCGTCATGGTTATTCAACTTGAAAAAGAATCTAAGAATATAGTGCTTTCTAGAAAATTTTTACTTTTGGAAGAAAGAGAAAAGAGGAAAGAGAAAACTCTTTCTGTTTTAGAAGAAGGAAAAATGGTGACCGGTAGAGTAAATTCGATAACTAAATTTGGCGTTTTTGTGGATTTGGGGGAAATTGATGGACTGATTCATCCTGAGAACCTTTCTTGGGGATGGGTCAAGGATCCCCACTCTGTGGTTTCACTTGGGGACAAAGTGGAAGTAAAAGTGTTAAAAATGGATAAAGAAAAAAGAAAAATTTCCCTAGGATTAAAGCAGACTAAGCCCGATCCCTGGACACAAGTTCAAAAAAAGTATCAGATAGGCGAGCAGGTAGTGGGCAAAGTCACTCATCTTACAAATTTTGGAGCTTTTGTAGAGATTGAAGAAGGGTTAGAGGGTTTGATTCATGTTTCTGATCTTTCCTGGGACAAGCGTATAGGACATCCGAAAGAGGTTCTAAGCAAAGAGGAAAAGATAGAGGTGAAAATATTAGATATCAATGCTGAAAAAAAGAAAATAGCTCTGGGTCTAAAACAGATTAAACCAAATCCTTGGGAAAAACTCCTTCAGGAATATAAAGTCGGAGATTTTATTTCCGGCAGAGTACAGCAGATAACGGACTTTGGAGTTTTTATAAATTTGGCTCCTGGGATAGATGGTTTAATTCACGTTTCAGAATTGGATAAGGAATATGTTTCTCATCCAGATACAGGAGTTACAGTGGGAAACGAGGTAACCACGGAAATTGTAGGAATCGATCGAGAAAAGAGACGAATTAGACTTAGTCTGCGTCAACCAAAGAAGAAGGGGAAACAAAAAGAAGGAATGAAGAAGAGGAAAGAACAAAGAAAAGAAAAAGTGAGCATAGAGAAAATTGATAAACTCAATCTCTTCCAAGAAGATGCTATTGTGATGGGAGACTTTATCGAGGAGAAAGTAAAAGAAAAGTTAAAAAGGAGCTTTGGTAAGAGTAAATGATTCTGATTCCTTTCGTTTTGTTTATAGGCTATCTCATAGGTTCTGTTCCTTCTGGTTACCTCATAGCGAAGCTTCTTAAAGGAATAGATATAAGGGATTATGGTAGTGGTAATATAGGCTTTGCCAATACCCTGCGAGTATTGGGACCTTTGCCCGGTCTCACAGTCCTGGTCGCTGATATAGCCAAAGGAGCAGTCTCTGTAGGGGCAGGAACGCTATTTGCATCCTCTATGGGGATTAGTCCTCAAATAGCTGGGGGAATGCTGGGACTATCATCTATCATAGGACATAATTGGTCAGTTTTTTTAAAATTCAGGGGAGGAAAAGGAGTAGCTACCACAGCGGGAGTTTTTTTGGTTCTTACCCCCTTTCCCTTTATATGTTCTGCTTTAACTATGGCTTTGGTGATGGGTCTTACTCGCTACGTTTCTCTGGGTTCGATGATGGCGGGAGGTAGCCTTCCATTTTTTATCTGGCTCTGGGTGAATGAGAAAGGTTGGTTCTATCTGTGTTTGAGTGTAGCGGCGGCTTCTCTCATCGTGTTTACCCACAGATCCAATCTAAGACGCTTGTTGCAAGGAAAGGAAAGAAAATTAGGAGAAAGAATTTAACAGAGGTGGTGACTTGCCAGGACAAGTAGATGTGGTATATTGAGACTTATATCTCATAAAGGAGGGGTCAAATGAACAAAGCCGAACTGGTAGAGGAGGTATCCAATCAGACAGGATTAACCAAGAAGGCCTCCAGGGAAGCGGTTGATGTAGTGACTTCTACCATCACCGACTGCCTAGCGAGAGGAGAGAAGGTCACCTTGGTCGGTTTCGGAAGTTTCAAAGTGAGAAAGAGAAAATCGCGTCGAGGAAGGAATCCTCAAACCGGTAAGGAAATTCAGATTCCGGCTAAAGAGGTGCCCAAATTTCAAGCCGGTAAGAACTTAAGAGAGGCGGTAGCCTAAGGAATCATTTCAAGGAGGTAGAAGAGGCATTTCTTCTACCTCCTTGGGTTAAAATTATTCTGGATAGATTCTAAAAGACTGGTATAATCTAGACCACAAAATCTATGGATACTAAGACGGACGAAAAAGGGAAGGAAATTGGGATTCCGGAAAAGTCATATTTTTCTATTGGTGAGGTGAGTGAGATTACCCATCTTCCTCCTTATGTTCTGAGGTTTTGGGAAAATAAATTTAAGGAGATTCGACCCCAGAAAAGTAGAGGAGGACACCGTCGTTATCAAAGAAAAAATATCGAAGTAATCCTGGGAATAAAGGAACTACTTTACGAAAAAAAATTTACCATTCATGGAGCTCAAAAAGAGCTAAAGAAAACAAAGGGGAGCTCCACCACTCCCTTAGTTGTAAAGAAGGAACTGCAAGAAATATTGAGAATATTGGATTAACGGGGCGTAGCGCAGTCTGGTTTAGCGCACTTGCATGGGGCGCAAGAGGTCACCGGTTCGAATCCGGTCGCCCCGACCAACTACGAGACATATTTTGAATAAACAGCGTATACTCAGTGGAATGAGGCCCACGGGAAGGCTCCATCTGGGAAATTATCTAGGAGCTCTTTCTAATTGGGTAAAATTGCAGGATGAATATGAATGCTTCTTTATGATTGCTGACTGGCACGCTCTTACCGATCGAACAGATACCAAAGGTATTAAGCAAGACATCAAGGATGTTCTGATTGATTGGCTTTGTGCAGGTCTGGATCCAGAAAAATCTACTCTTTTTGTGCAATCACACGTGCCCGAAC
>NJBP01000071.1 GCA_005223085.1 Candidatus Aerophobetes bacterium Ae_b3b
AAGTCACTATTTGACCATCAATATTTCTCCCCCCTTTTGGAGGTTTCTCTCTATAAATAATGTCATGATTCCCTCTCACATAATAGAGGGGCTTGTTAAACATAGTCATAAGAAAAGAAAGATACCCTGGTCTCAGATCCCCGGTCGACAGAATCAAATCTATCCCCGGAAAGCGGCTTTTATCAAAATAATCGTACAAAAGAGGCTCTTCCTTATCTCCAACAACTAAGAATTTCATACTGCCTTGTCGCCTTATCGTGAGAAATGAAGTTAAGTGATACCTATGTTTATCATAATACTGGAAAAAAATCATTTGCCAAGAATAGTGGAAAGGCCCATTTACCAAAAGAATCTAAAATTTGACCAACTCGGCCAAGGCTGCTATAATTAGCCAGTTCAATTGATCCAAATCTATGAGAGGATGGGGTTTTTTGTTTTTCAAGCAACCGGCTATCTGGGAGTTATAATTGAGGGTAGTAATTGACACTAGTATTTTCATAGCGAGTTTTTGGGAAGGCAGGTCACGAACTGTAGTAGAGCTTTGGAAAAAAGGGAAAATAACTCTCTGTGCATCTGAGGCGATCCTGGAAGAATATTTTTACATAATACCACGGTTCAATATGCTGAAGAAAGAAGCAGGAGAGCTGCTTTCCTTATTTAAGGCAGGAAAGAATATAAAGATGGTCACGCCTTCTAAGGGATTAATGGTTATCAAAGAGGACCCAGCGGATACTAAATTTCTAGAATGCGCTATAGAAGCCAAAGTAGAATATATCATCTCTGCGGACAAACACCTTAGGAATCTCAGAAAATACGAGGGAGTGAGAATTGTTTCTTCAGGTAGTTTTTTAAAAGACAAAGCCTTTTCTAAATGATTAACCAGGCCCAGGATCTTGGAGTAGACACTGTCATCAAGATGCGCTTTATGACGAGCGCAGTTATGGGAGGAGCTGCTGAGCTCCTCACCTATGGAACAGCGGTAAAGATAAGAAAATTATAGAAAGAGCTAGTCCCATGAGAGGAGGGTAAATTGGCCAAAAGACTTTATCGTTCAAGAAAGGATTGTATGATCGCAGGTATCTGCGGGGGAATTGCAGAATATTTTGATATTGATCCAACTCTTGTGCGCATAATCGCTGTACTCACTATTTTCCTTAACGGCATTGGACTCATTGCTTACATCATTGCCTGGATTCTCATTCCCCAGAATCCCGAGCCACTAGCTAAGAAAGAAATAAGTGAAAAGAAAGGAACAGTAGGAAAAATGAAGGAAAAAGCTGAAAAGGTGGCCCATGAAGTAGGTGAGCGAATTAGAGGGAACTCGGACAGGGCTGAGCACAAGAGAGATTCGAGGTGGATAGGTGGGCTAATCCTGATTTGTCTCGGACTCCTGTTCCTGGCGAGGAATTTCTTTCCCTGGTTCAATCTGGGCAGACTCTGGCCTCTTATATTGGTTATCATTGGACTGGTAGTCCTGGCAGGTAGCTTTCGGAGGAGAAAAGAAAATGAATAGAGGGAGTTTTTTCAAGGGCTTAATTATTATTCTGCTGGGTCTTATCCTCTTAGCCAATAACTTTCAGATTCTACCCTGGGGTGTATGGTACGAGCTTTTTAGGCTCTGGCCAGTTATCTTGATTGCTATTGGTATTCATCTTATCTTCAGGAAGAGTCCCCTTTCTTTTTTGCAGATTCTCTCTCCTTTGATTATCATCGCTGCCATTGGGGGAGCAATTTATCTTTCCCAGGTTGGCCGAACTTATGAAAAGGTAGATCAGGTGTTCAGATTCGAACAACCTCTCTCTCCTGATCTGAGGAGTGCCAGTATCAAGATCAATTTTGGGGCAGGAGGATTGAGATTGGAAGGAGGCTCCACTTACCTTTTTGAGGGTGATTTTGCCACTCCTTCCTGGCTAAGACCAAAAATGAGGTACCAGGTTATAGACAGAGAGGGATTTCTGGAATTAACCGAGGAAGGTAGGAGAGATAGATTTCAATTTGGTCGATGGGGAAAGGGTCATTCCTGGGATTTGAGGTTAAATAACGAAATTCCCCTGACTTTGAAAATCAAGACCGGAGCAAGTAGCAACCATCTGGATTTGTCTTCCTTAAAGGTAACTTATCTTGACTTAGACACAGGAGCAAGTAACAATGAAATAAAGTTTGGTGATTCTACTTCTATTAGAGCTAAGATCGATACCGGTGTCTCCCGAATAAAACTCTTTATTCCTCAATCAATGGGGACAAGAATCAAAGCTGACACAGCATTGACTAGCCACAATCTCATGGAGTTAGGCTTTAGAAAGGAGGACGATGTATATACCAGTAGCAATTACCTAACAGCGGAAACTCGAATAGACCTTGACCTGAAGGCCGGTGTTTCTAGCTTCAGTGTAGAGCTGTACCAGTGAGTGGCGAGAGCCTTACCGCCAAAGACTTAAAACTTACTTAAAAAGGAAAACCATCATTAGACCCTATGAAAGTTTTTTTAAAGCTTGGGGTTGAGCATTAAACGGAGGTATTTCTTATGACTGATCAAACGCAAGCAACTCTAGCTCGAAAAACGATTGGCGCTTATAAACTGGTGATAGATAGAGGAGATCGAGAGATATTGCGCCGCCTGGCTGGCCGAATTGCTGAATTAGCAGCGCGTCCTATCGAAGATGAGAAACGAGACCTTTGGTACCGGCACAATGCGTTGGAGGTCACTCGCCCGCTCATTTTTTGTGACCCGGAGAACGGTTGGAATGAGATTATCACTAATGCCCAAATAGAGTGCCGTGGAGAACTGGCCCGGGAATGGGAAATGGTTCTACGCAAGGAAATATTTTGGGGTGAATCTATGGGTGATGACCGGGTAATCGAGCCCTATTTCGAGATCCCTTATGTGTATGTCGAGAGCGATTGGGGAATGCAGGAAACGAAAGTTGGTGGTGAGAACGGTGGCTCTTATACTTGGGATTCACCCTTAAAATCCTACCATGACCTTAGGAAACTACATTTTCCTCGTATTTCCGTAGATTATGAAGCGACCCACAACCTTCTCTCACTAGCCAAAAAGGTCTTGGGCAAATTGTTAGCCGTGCGACTCAAAGAAAGATGGTGGTGGAGTCTGGGAATGACATGGACATTGGTCAACCTGAGGGGTCTTGAGCAAATCATGTTTGATATTTACGACTACCCGGACCAGCTCCATCAATTGATGGGTATTCTGCGTGATGGGACCCTGGCTAAACTTGATTTTCTCGAAGAAAACGGCCTGTTGAGTCTGAATAACGATGGAACGTATGTGGGTTCGGGTGGGTTTGGTTACACCCGGGAACTGCCCCAGAAAGATTTTGACGGAAAAACGATACGTACACGCGATATGTGGGGATTCTGCGAGAGTCAAGAAACCACTACCTTTTCACCGGAAATGTTTGCCGAATTTATTTTTCCCTATCAGTTACCCATTCTTGAGCGATTTGGGCTGAACTGTTATGGTTGTTGCGAGCCACTGGACAAACGCTGGTACGTAGTGAAAAATGCGCCCCGACTTCGGCGTGTTTCTGTCTCTCCCTGGGCCAATTTAGCTGATCTGGCTGATAAGCTGGGCGAGCAGTATATTTATTCGATGAAGCCACATCCGGGTGACTTGGCGGTACCGTCCTTGAACGAAGAACGTATCCGAACCGGACTGCGCAAAGCCTTGCAAATCACTCGTAATTGCCGGGTCGAGATAATCATGAAAGACAATCATACCATTGCCAACAATCCACAGAATGTGATCCGTTGGTGCCAAATTGCACGTGAAGAAGCCGAAGCAATCTAGAGGTAAGCTTAAAGACTTCAAGAAAAAATGGAACATTAAATGAGATACACTGAAGGAAAGGTCGGTAGAATATTTGTGGTGAGATTGGAAGATGGGGATAAGCTGCCCGAGGCAATTGAATCCTTTGCCCAGGAGAACAAGGTATCTCGTGGAATGTGTATTCTTGTGGGAGGAATTAAAAATGGGGGAAAAATTGTGGTTGGGCCTGAGGATAGTGAATCAATGCCCGTAGTTCCTATGATTTTTGGCCTCAAGGGCGTTCATGAGATTTGTGCAGTGGGTACTATCTTCCCTGACCGCCATGGGAAGCCCAGACTTCACATGCACGCTGCACTGGGACGAGAAGGAAAAACAAGGTCCGGATGCATACGCCCCGGTATCGAAGTGTGGAAACTGGGAGAAGTTATAGTTCTTGAGATTACCGAGACCACTGCGCATCGCAAAGAGGATACAGAAGCAGGATTTAACATGCTAGAACCATAAGTGGTAAACCAGATTATTCAGATATCAAGTAGTTCTAGCTCATGAGCCGATAAAAGGTGATGGTTCCTACCAGGCCCAGGGTGCCAACAAAATAGAATACGGAGGTTAAGCCGAGGAGGTCCATAGCCAATCCCCCCACCATGGCTCCCACTACCATGCCCATACTTATCCCCGTGTTTAGCAGACCCATGGTGGTCCCCATGCCGGCGGACTTTCCCAGCTTCGCCCCAATGGCAGTTACCGCGGGCCGATAAATACCACCTCCAGCACCCATAACGATCCCCATGAGAAGAAGTCCCCGAAAGCTTGGAACCAGGGGCATGATAAGAATGGCGCAGGATGCTATCGTACTTCCCAGTACTACCAGAAATACTCTACTGTACTTGTCGGCAATCCTGCCGAAGAGACCTTGAAGCAAAGCTGCCAGCAGGATATTGACCGACACCAATAAACCGACCTCGGAAGTTTTGATACCCAAAGATTCAGCAAAAACAGGGAGAAATGCCATTAGGGCTCCTCTGCCGGCAGCGCCAGCAGCTTGGATGCACATTATGGCCCTCATCGATGGTATTCTGAGAAGTTGTCTTAGCGAGGTTGATTCTCGAGAGGAGGTTTTCGAAGGCCGGTTCTGCTGCCCGGGTAGAAAGATCATGATCAAAACTAAGGCCAGTGCACTCAGGCATCCTAGAGCATAGAAGGCGGAGGCAAACCCAAAAGAGTCAACCAAAAATCCTCCCAACAGAGGACCGCTTCCCCAGCCCAGAAAAAGAGAGAGGTTAAATATCCCCAGGTAACTTCCCTCTTTTCCTTCGGGAGATATCTCCCCGATGTAAGCCATCCCAATAGGAATAACCATGGCCGAGCTAAAACCGTGGAGAATTCTCATTCCCACCAATTGGTAAAGGCCTCCGGTTCCGAGGTAGCCCACGGAGATGAGAGCGTACATGAGCAGGCCCAAACAGAGAAAGATCTTCCTTCCCCGTCTATCGGAAAGCCTGCCTATCAGAGGCATAAAGATTACCTTGGAGAGGGAAAATCCGGCTAGGATTACTCCCAGCCAGATACCGGTAGCTCCGAGACTGCGGGCATATATAGGCATAAGGGGAGCAATGATCCCTAACCCTACCATGGCCGTAAATAGAGAGAGCGGCAACACCACCAATGCTCTGTTGTTCAGCATATCGATACTTTCGAGGATTTTTTTAAGGAAGCCGGTCGCCTCATAGACGAAGCTTCACGTCTTACAATTTCACGGGAATTCCTCGCTCGGCTAAATATTTTTTCATCTGTTTAATCGTATATTTTCCAAAGTGTACAATTGAGGCGACAAGGACGGCGTCTGCGTGTCCTTGGGTAATAGCCTCGTAGAGGTGCTCAAGTGTTCCAGCGCCACCTGATGCGATTACGGGTAAGCTCACTGCATCGGCTATCGCTCTGGTCATCGGGATGTCGTATCCAGCCTGTGTACCATCTGTATCCATGCTTGTCGGCAAGATTGCGCCAGCGCCTAAATCTTCAACTCCTCTCGCCCATTTGACAGCGTCAATTCCTGTAGGCTCCCTGCCACCACTTACCATCACTTCAAAACCGGAAGGGACTTGGGATGAGCTACGGGTGTCGATGGCGATGACGATCTTTTTGCTGCCGAACTTTCCTGCCGCTTCTTTGACAAAATCTGGATTTCGAACCGCGGCGGTGTTAAGAGACACTCTGGATACGCCGACTTCCATTAAGTCTTGAATGTCTTGTATACTTCGGATGCCTCCACCGACTGTCAACGGCACGGAGATTCTTTCGACCGTTCTTTTCACAGCATCAATCAGCGTTTTTCTCTTTTCAATCGTTGCCGTGATGTCCAGAAATACCAATTCGTCTGCGCCCACTTCGCTGTAAGCTGCACCATTTTCCGCTGGATCACCTACATCCTTCAAATCGACAAAATTTACACCTTTGACCAAGCGCCCATCCCTTACGTCTAAACACGGGATGATTCTTCTGTAGTCCATTTATCCCTCCTCCTAGATTTTCTATAGATTGCTCTTCCTTTACCTCTGTGGCTGCTTCGATTAAGGAGCCCTCACGATTCCATTATACTTGGTAGAGACACGGGGGTCAAGATTGGTTTACCTTTTCGGTAGAACTCGTGATTTAATTCCGATCCTTGACGAAGAAATAGAATGGTGTACGATAAGGTAGTGGAAAAAGGAGAAAAGATAATAAAGAAACTGAAACAGCCACCATTTCACGAGAGAACAGGGCACACTTTATATCCTAGTTTACACAACATCACATATCCTGGGTCAAGAAAGGATCGATTATTATAAACCCCATCATTTATAGAAAGCAAATAGAGTCATTAATTCTTAGATTTATTGTGGGTGTTGTGGTGGTAAAAATTGTTATTGAACAAAGTGTATACGAGGTAGTTGGAAAACAAGTACTTTTAAATCTGGTAATCCGCAGATTGTTCTACAGGTTTCTCTTTCAAAAAATCCTCTGTTATATTATTGTGATAAAAGTCCCCAGTTGGTTCATTCAGTTAATTCTGTTCCTTATCTTCAGAAGTAGCAGGATCACCATTGTGGGTGAGGGGAATCTGAAGAGGATTGAAAAGGAGAAACAGAGAGTTATCTTCGCCTTCTGGCACGGTAGTTATACATTACTGCTTGTTTCTCTCCGTACGAAGAAGGCGGTGACGTTAGTTCATTTGTCCTTTCGGGGAAACTATATAGCTCAATTAGCCTCCGCATTTAACTATCATATAGTAAGAACCTCCGGAAATGGAAGGTCGATCCTGGAACTTATCAAAAAGATCGAAGAGGGCTATTTAGGATTTATTGCTGCTGATGGTCCTCAGGGGCCATCTTGCAAAACTAAGCCAGGAACGATTTATATTGCTCAGAGGGCAAAAGCTATGATTGTTCCCTTAACGATAAAAGCTCACAGAGGGCTTGTGCTTGGTAAACGCTGGGACAAGCATTTTATTCCCCTACCTTTTAATAGAATTACTGTGTTCATCGGCAGACCCATAGAGGTAAAACCCGGGGATTCTCTTAAAACAAAAGCAATGGAAGTAAATAGGTCCCTTCTTGTATTAACTTAAGAATATTTAAATTACCTTTATAAGTCCTATTCGAGCATTTGACAGTGGCAAGCTTTGGTAAACTTTAATCCCAGGGATAAAGCACAGGTTTTAATCCATCGGCCTCTGTGGTAAAAAACTCTTGAGGGTCTGTAGCCAAAGAGTACTTTCGAGAAGAAGTGAAGCCTTTTAAGGAGAGTTTCCCTTCCTTTAACCAGGAAATGATAGTTTCCATTGTTTTAGTGGAACAGCCACTGGTTCCTATAGTTTTGGCAGCATGATAATGGTGTTGGTCCATATCCACCTTGTCCGCCTTCTCATGAGCTCCACCAAAGCAGGCACCAACTGCATACCCCTCAGGGTTGCATATTTTTAGCATTAGCCTTTGGGCATCTGCATCCGAACAGGCTACTATTATGTCATCAAAGAGGTGTCCCTTGGTGAGATCCTCAAGACTTTTTACCAGATCATCCTCTATTTGCTCTTTTTCCAAAATTGATTTCTCGTTATAAGGAGGATGAATAACAGGAACTATAGCCTCTCCCAATACTTTTTTAACTAAATGAGCCTTTTCTTGGGATCGTACCAGGATAAATACTTTTTTTGCTCCCTCGATCCCACAGAGGCGGGCATAAATCATACTTACGCTTCCAGATCCAATAACGAAGCTAAAACCACCCTTTTTAATGCCTCCTCTAAAAAAGTGACGTCCTTCCCCATCCAATCTTACCGGGTGAGGGGTAGAAAAAATTGATTCCAAAGCGCAGGCAGCTGGCTCGACTAAAGCCGCCTCCTCATTGGATATATTATCCGGAATCCTCAATACTGAACCAGAAAGAGTTAACTCTTGAGGTATCCTCATATACTGAGAATAGCCACCATTTATATAAAAACTTAAAATGGTGATGGGTCTTTGAAGAAGCATTAAACTATGGTAGTATCGGGCAATTCTAGATTGAAAAGTGACTCTTTCACCAATTTGAAAGTTTAAATATTCATCAGATAACCTCTCTCCTTCTTTATACCCAATACCATCTTTTAACTTACTAACATTTTTTCCTACCTCAACTATTTCTGCCGCAAGCTCATGGCCTAATACTATAGGAGCATGAGAGTCCACTTTAGGATGACCTTTATAAAATATAGTTCTATCAGTACCACATCTGGCAGAGGCCAATATTTTTACCATTATATCCGTGGAGGAGCAACCTATCCTCATCTCCTCTAATCTAACATCCCCCGGGCTGTGATAAACAAAAGCTTTAGAGGTGTAGCTACTCATTTACTCTACCCCTTACAACCGGCTTTCTTCTCTATAAGCTGTCAAGCTCCTGGTCTTGATCTTGGGAAATCAATCTTCTCCAAGTCACCTTTCTAATAATAGGCAAACAGTTCAATTTTGTCCAATTGGATAGTTTCTGAACGGCGAATGGACGGTCAGTGTTCATGATATCAACCTGCTTATTTAGTTTAGTCCTTTCTTCTTTTAAATAGTACCAGAAAGTATTAGTACTTGGGAGATTTATACGCGTATCGAGGTACTTTCCCCGCAGGAGCCTTATATCAGCCACCTTAACGAGTCAGCTCTGTAGGCTTTGAATTTAGGGGGAGCAGTGAATA
>NJBP01000017.1 GCA_005223085.1 Candidatus Aerophobetes bacterium Ae_b3b
CGGCTGCCAAAATCGACCGTATCCACAATGATTACTAAATTTGGTTTTAAATTACCTCATTCCCATGGCTAATCTAAAACCAAATTTAGTAATCATTGTGGATACGGTCGATTTTGGCAGCCGTCCAGGGACCATAAAGCTCTTTCCCATCCGAAAAATTCCTCCGGGTAGCTTTTCTACCCATCGGCTCTCCTTGAGATTTCTTGGCTCTTATCTAGAGAAAGAAACACAAGCTAAGATTTACCTGCTTGGCATCCAACCCAAATCTATCAAATTGGAAGAAAAATTAAGCCTTGAGGTAAAAAAGACTTTAAGCGATCTGGCTGATTTCTTCCAGAAAAATTGCTTTAAAAATGAATAGGATTCTGACTGAAAGAAAGAAAAGATCTCGGAAAGAAAAGTCAAAGAGACTTTTCATACATATTACGGGAATAGTGCAAGGAGTAGGGTTTCGGCCTTTTATTTATTCTCTGGCTACCAGGTATTCTCTATCTGGTTTTGTCTTAAATGATACCTCGGGAGTCAAAATAGAGGTAGAGGGAAAAGAAAAAAATATGGCTGATTTTTTAAAGCATGTAGCTCTCGATGCTCCTCCTTTAGCTTTAATCGAGAAAATAGACTGCCGGAAGCTTCTCCCCATAGGCTACCATCATTTCGAGATAAAAAAAAGTAAAAAGGAAAAAGAAAAATTTACCCTTATCTCACCTGATATTTCAATCTGTCCTGATTGCCTGCGTGAGCTTTTTGATAAAGCCGATCGGAGGTACCAGTACTCCTTCATTAACTGTACCAATTGCGGACCACGTTTTTCTATTATTGAGAACATCCCTTATGATAGGGCCCGCACTACCATGAGGGAGTTTAAGTTATGTCCGGAATGTCAGAAAGAATATGATGATCCCCTTAATCGAAGGTTCCATGCTCAGCCCGATGCCTGTGAGGTTTGTGGTCCCCAGGTTAACTTATTTAATAATAAAGGAAGCAAAATTCATAGCTTCGATCCCATAAAGACCTCGGCTGGCCTTCTCAAAAAGGGATATATTGTGGCTGTCAAGGGATTAGGAGGTTTTCATCTTGCCTGCGATGCGGCTAATAAGACCTCGGTTGAAACTTTGCGAAAAAGAAAATACCGGGAAGACAAGCCATTTGCCCTTATGGCTTTGGACGTGGAGAAAATAAAAGAGTTTTGTCGGGTCAATGAATACGAGCAAAGACTCCTCCTGTCACCTCGAAGACCTATCCTTATCCTGAGGAAGAAAAAAGACTGCCGGTTGCCGGATGAAATAGCACCCCATAATAAATGCCTGGGGATGATGCTTCCTTATACGCCTCTTCACTATCTTTTATTGCGGGAGGCTGGCATGGTTTTGGTTATGACCAGTGGTAATATCTCGGATGAGCCTATAGCTTATAAGAATAAAGATGCCTTCAAAAGACTGGGTGGGATAGCCGATTATTTTCTTGTCCACAACCGAAAAATCCAGACGAGAATTGATGACTCTGTAACCAGAATCTTTAATAACCAGGAGATGATTCTCCGACGCAGCAGGGGATATGTGCCCCAGCCTATGAAAGTGAACCTTTTTTTTGAAGAGCCGGTCCTGGCTGTGGGAGGGGAGCTTAAGAATACCTTCTGTCTGGCTACCCGAAATTATGTCTTTCTTAGCCATCACATCGGGGATCTGGAAAATCTTTCTGCCCTTACTTCCTTTGAAGAGGGAATAGACCATTTTTTGAGGATATTTCATGCTTCGCCCCGAATAGTTGCCTGCGACTTACATCCCGATTATCTCTCCACCAAATTTGCCCGGGAGTATTGCCAGAATTCATCTTTTAAGCTTGAGCTTATTCCTATCCAGCACCATCACGCCCATATTGTAAGCTGCCTGGTAGACAACCACTTCGAAGGGAAGGCAATTGGGGTAGCTTTTGATGGAGTTGGTCTGGGGACCGATGGGCGAATCTGGGGAGGGGAGTTTTTGGTGGCCGATTTAAGAGGGTTCGCCCGGGTAGCTCAGCTAAAATACCTGCCCCTGCCGGGGGGTGAAATGGCTATCAAAGAACCCTGGAGGATGGCGGTGACTTACCTCAATGAGGTCTATGGACCTGATTTTCTGAGTCTTCCCCTTCCTTTTCTCGAAACTTTAAAGAAAGATAAAATAATGCTTCTTTTGAAGATCATAAAAAAAGGAGTCAACTCACCTCTTACCTCATCCATGGGTAGATTATTTGATGCTGTCTCTGCCTTGACAGGCCTCAGAGATAGGGTAAATTACGAGGGTCAGGCAGCCATTGAGCTAGAGATGTTGGTGGAGGAGAAAGAAAAGGGTAGCTACCCTTTTGAAATTAGCTCTCAAGAAAAAATTATCCTCATTGATCCGAAAGCTATTATTGCATCCATAGTCTCTGATTTAATAAATCATGAGCGGAAAGAAGTCATCGCTGCTCGTTTCCACAATACCGTAGCCAGAATCATCCTGCAAACCTGTAAGAAAATTAGAGAAAAAAAGGGTTTGAACGAGGTTGCCTTGAGTGGAGGAGTTTTTCAAAATGTCTACCTTTTGGAAAAAACCTGTGATCTCTTGACTAAAGCTGAATTCTCAGTCTATACTCATCACCAGGTCCCTCCTAACGATGGGGGGATCTCTTTAGGTCAGGCGGTAATCGCTCACAGCAGGAGTAGAAAATGTGCATAGCTATCCCGGTAAAAATAATAGAAATTAAGGGTAAATTAGGAATTGGAGAGGTAGGGGGAGTGAAAAGGAAGGTGAGTCTCCTCCTTTTAGATGAGGTAAAAGTGGGAGATTATGTCTTATTGCATGCGGGATTTGCCATAAGCAAAGTTAAGAAAGAAGAGGCGGAAGAGCTCCTTGAGATGCTAGCCTCTCTTGACGTGTAAAGACTCAAGAAATGAAGTATCTTAATGAATTTCGGCAAAAAGAACTAGTAGATAAGCTGGCCAAAGGGATTGGGCACTTAATGGCTGATATTGATAGAAAGGTTACCCTGATGGAGGTTTGTGGCACCCACACTATGGCCGCCTTCAGATATGGAATTAAGGATCTACTTCCCCACAATCTTCATCTTCTATCCGGACCTGGCTGTCCGGTATGCGTGACGGCTAATGACTATCTAGACAGGGCTATAGCTTATGCCCGCAAAGAAGGAGTGATTGTGGTTACCTTTGGAGACATGGTGAAGGTTCCTGGATCAAGTTCGAGTCTGGCTGAAGAGGCCTCTAATGGGGCTGAGATAAGAGTAGTTTATTCCAGTCTGGAAGCGCTCAAGATAGCTCAGGAGAATCGGGAAAAGAAAGTCATCTTTCTTGGTATCGGATTTGAGACAACCGCACCCACTGTAGCCTCTTCCATCCTCACGGCCGGCGAAGATAAACTTTCCAACTACTTTGTCTTGAGCGGTCATAAAATAATGCCTCCCATAATGCGTGCCTTAGCCCAGGATCATGAGCTAAAGATAGACGGCTTCATTTGCCCCGGGCATGTAAGTAGTATCACCGGGAGTAAAATATATGAATTTTTGTCTCGTGATTATGGGATTCCTTGCGTGGTAGCCGGGTTTGAGCCGATTGATATATTGCAAAGTATCTATTTGATTCTTTCCCAGATCAAATCGGGTCAGGCTAAGGTGGAAAATGAATATAATCGAGCCGTAACCTGGGAGGGGAATCTGAAAGCACAGACACTGATGGCAGAAGTATTTAAGCCGGAAAGCTCTAATTGGCGAGGAATTGGAAAAATTGAGCAGAGTGGACTTAAAATCAAGGGAAAATATGAAAGTTTCGATGTCGAGAAAAGATACCCCGTAAGTATTGAAAAATCCCGAGAGAATCCTGGATGTATCTGCGGAGATATCCTTCGAGGTCTAAAAACTCCTCTGGACTGCCGCCTTTTTAGGAAAGTCTGTCACCCCTCCCATCCTGTAGGAGCCTGCATGGTTTCAGCAGAGGGAACCTGCGCCGCCTACTACAAATATTCATCAGCCTAGGATTGTCATTTCAATGTAGGAAAATCAAACTTCCCTCTTTATCGGATGTCTTGTCTGAACTAGAAATAATTTGATCCTTTTACCTGCTTAAAAAATTTATCCTTCCCTTAAGCTGGGGTGAAATCGTTCCATGGTGCTGAATATAACTGGCTAGAATATCGGTAGTGACCGTGGTAGTGTTCTCTTTGGAAATATCGTCTCTCAGAAAAATATAGTGGCCATCACCACCACTGGCAGTCCATCCGTTTACCAGTACCGTGTAGGTTGCGGATGAGTCCAGCGGAACCCATACCCCGTTCTGATAAACCTTGGCCCTGACAATCCTTGAACCCGGATTGGTTATTTTGGAAACGTCCCGGTCCGAATAAACTGCACAGAACGGTGGTTGGGTAATGTCAATTGTCATTCTGATGCCACCAACCTGGAAAAACCCACCTGAAGCCGACCTGCCGGTATCCGGGCATCCATCACCTTCGATCCTCAGCGCTGAGGCTGAGATCTCAAGTGTCTGTTTCAGATCAGCACCATTCATCTTAACGCTCATCACCTCATTTCTAAACGCCAGAATCTCGTTCACTGTGAGATAGGTCATTGGCCCAGCAGAATATATTTTGTCGCCGCGGATTGACCCGCTGTTAACCAAAGCGACATCCGCATGAGTGAACCACTCAAGCCACGAGTCTGCTATCAGGTTGCCGAGGTTTGACTCCTTACTACGAACCACATCTTTGCGCGCATCGAGATCAACCGTAGATTTACCAATAACCTGACCCAGGCGGTTGTTATAGTCCTCCATATAGTGCGCCATAAGGTTGTGAATCTTAGTGTCATAACCTACTGTTGAATCGAGCAAGATTTTTTTCCAGGTGGGATTCACCATCTCACCATCCTCGAATGTGAACTTGAGGACACCCAGATATTCACCCCTTACACCGTCTTGCACTATTATTGTATTGCCAGTCGTCTCATGCACATATATGTGGTCATGGCCACCGATGATGATGTCTATACCATCTACTTTTTGTGCAAGCTCACGGTCAAGTTCAACGCCAATGTGGGTTAGACCAATTATGATGTCACATCCTTTATTTATCAGGTTATCCACCACATTCTGAGCTGGCGAGATGATATCTTGGTTTACACTAACGCCGCCGCCGGGCAATTTGCACATCCTTGGAAGATCAGGTGTCATCATGCCGAAAACCCCGACCTTAATACCGGCGATCTCTTTGATCACATAGGGCTGTATTCGGTTTGCAAGTTCATTGTCATCAATAATTAGATTGACGGAGACCACATCGAAATCCGCGAAATTGAGCGCTTTTTTGTAAACCTCAGCTCCGTTGTCGAACTCATGGTTGCCGGGTGTAACGATATCGTAACCTGCCAGACTCATGCCACGCATCTCCGGCTCGCCGTGGAACAGCGAGAACAGGGGGGCAATCAAATCGTCGCCCGACGAAAGCAGTAGAGCGCCGTCCACCTGGCCACGAACCTTTTTTGCGGCTGAGGCGATTCTTTCGAGTCCGCCGACTGTAAGTGCTTTGCCATCATGATCAACAGTATAAGGCGTCATACAACTCCGCAGGTCAGCGGTCGTCATGATAGCAATTGTGATTTCAACAGAAGGTCTGGCAGACTTTTTCTGACAGCCAGAAAATAGCAAAACTACCAGAGAGACCCCTAAAACGACAGTTACGAGTCCCCAACGCGATTTTTTACTTTTCATACCGTCCTCCCGGTATTAATATTCACTATTTACTTTTCCACCTTCTCCAGTTCTTGATGTTTCTCTTTTTCTAAATCCGCTTTATAAAACTCGGCACCTTCCGGCAATACCATATAAAATTCAGAAGTATAATCAATTTCAATCCTCACATTTTGTAGCTGGCATTCCAATAAGTGTCCTCCCGCTTTTCTATCTTCGGTAATAAAATGAAGATGATAACCCGGAACATTTATCCCTTTTATATAGATAGGACAGCGAAACCCTGCTATTGTACCTTTTACATTATGAAACTCAAATATCGGCTGGTTCTTTACTACTTCAACAAGTGGAGGATATGGTTTGTTTTGCTTGGGGATACTCCTTGTCTTGATATACTTGAAAATTCCCTCTATTTTGAGAGCATAGAAAATATTTTTGGTTGGCAGCAAATTGTCTAAATGTTGTTGCAACTCTTTATAATCCACCGACTTGTCTAACAATACCGTCTTATCCGGTTCAAAGTAAGTTACCACAGCAAATGGTGTTCTCATTGAGCCATCAACAAGATAGGCTATCCCATCTGCTTTTATTTGATAAAATTTGCCCTCCAATCCAATCATTTCTCCATCAAGGCCATTAAAAGTACCTAGTCCAAAGTCACCGTATCGTTTCAATTGTTCATAAGTCATTTCTCCATCGTAGACCCCTTCTAAAAGAGCATTAACGGTTGAGGCTTGAAATAGAACATCTTTTTTTTCTTGCACACTTGAATATCCAGATATAGCTACAACTATAACAAAAAATACTACCAGCCATAAATAACTAATGACTTTCATTATTTCTCCTTTGGAATTGAACCGATTTAATGATTCGTAGAATCCCATTAATACTGAAGCATCTCAACTATTTAACCTTCGCTGAACGAAATCAACATCAATGCCCCAGGGTCCGACCTTATATATACTCATGTCTTGTCGTTTTACTGGTCGATCTCGGCGAAGGTTTTGTCAAGCCAATCGAAGATACGCTGGTGAGAAAGCGCGCTGGCGCCAACCTGGCAATGTTCCCCGGCCGACTCTTCGCTGGTAAAGAACATAAATTCTTTGGGACATATCAGGGCGCTGTAAAGCTTTCGGGCTTGCCCGGGGAAGTCTCGGTCTGCCTCGGAATCACAAACCAATGTGGGACAGGTAATTTTGTCCGCTATACCTCTCATTGTGTAATCAATGTATTTGAGCATCCACTCGTGCGGAGAGGCTACTCCAAACGTCCACATTCCCTGCTGTATGGCCCATCTCAGTTGCGTATTCGACTTGGCCATTTCTATCATCTCGTCGTCAAAATCCGATGGGTTTTGCATCAGATACTCTTTAAGGTCTTCTGGGGATTCTTGGGAATGAGCTGCCATGCCTTCGAAGACACTGAAGATTCCTCCATTGGCAATGCAGGCAGCGATGCGGTGCTCGTAGGCAGCAGCACGAGGTGCAAGATAACCGCCGAAGCTCAAGCCCATGAGGGCGATGCGGTTGGGATCGACTTCAGGCCTCGTCAATGCGTAGTCGACCACAGGCGTAACTACCTTCTCCCAGTCGGGTCGGAAATGAATCTTCTGCTCGCGTATGACCCTGCCCTGCCCGGGACCTTCGAATGCCAAGCAGTTATAGCCTCGCCGCAGAGCAGCCGCCGCACCATCGAAGTAGAGTTCTTCAAGGGTTCCGTCAAAGCCTGTATGAAGGATCAGTGTGGGGCGGGGAGTACCCGAGTCATCCACGAGGAAAAAGTACCCAGGTAGGGTTGTCCCTTCATAGGGAATTTCCACAGCCTCGGCTGGGAATGGGAAGAACTGTGCTGCCCTGGCGAAACAATCATGGCTTTTTCCCCAGGTCTCCAAAATCCGTGGATCGGTAAGGTTTGCGTGAAGGAAGAACTCAGCCGAGCGATAGTACATGGAAGCCCGAAGATAGGTTTCACGGGCACTAACTCTATGCCCATCAGCCAAGCAGTTATTGGCGATCTCGCAGATCCGGTCGGCAGTCTTGAGCCACTCTTCGTACCAGCTTTCGAAATCTGCTTCTTTGATGCGGTGAGCTATGGATAGACATTCTCCGATGTCAGCGCCACCATAGTAGGTATGTCCAATCGCTCTCACCAGTTGGTATGAAAACGCGGGATCCTGAAACACGAGCTTCATTTGTGTGTCGCTCTCTCCGGGTTTTCCTGCTCCTTGGCTTGTGCAACTTAAGGTGAAAATTGTTGAGATTAGAACCAAAACCAATATAACATGCTTTAACTTCATATCTTCCTCCTATAGATAATGCTGCAGGACGTCACCCAAATTCCTAATGTCCTTAAAATACTCGAAATAGTAATTACCTAACAGGGTAATTCTATCATTCATTTCACTCTACCTTTTTTCTTTTCTTCCTTCGGTTAGAGTAGCTTAGCGTCGTCGATATTTTGCCATAATAAATGGAATGGCAAAGTAAGGAACCTCGCTCCAATCAGGAGTCAAAAAAGATAATCCAATGCAAACTAGCGAAATAGTGGGTATAACTAGATTTCTTTTTTTATTCAAGAGTATCATCTGTGCGCCTAGGCTAGGGTCTATGAGATGGCGTTTGCCCGTGGCATACGACCACTGCATATAGAATATCGATCCAATAGCGAGCAGATTGCATTCGAAAAATAGTGCTGCAACTTGCACGTCACCGTGTTTCGCAGTCAGGGATGTGGAAAAAGGTATCAAAGCGATGAACATCAGGCCCAGAATGTTTATCCAGAGGAGCCTCTGGTCAATAGCTTTGATGAAATGGAACTGGCGGTGATGGACAATCCAGAAGATGGCTAAAAGGATAAAGCTCAGCGCATAATTGAAAAAATCAGGCCATAGGCCTAGCACCAGTTTGGGTAGCACCTTGGCGGCTGCTCCCTCTGGTAGAGCTGGAATCTTAAGATTTAGAACCAACAAGGTCATTGCAATAGCGAATACACCATCGGTCAGTGCTTCGATGCGCTTAGTGCTCAATACAGAAATTAACCTCTTAGAACTCGATGTATTCATGTGCGGCCTCTTTACTTTAGGTTGCTGACGTTGCCCGAGGAGCAATTAACGATCACTTCTTCAGGAAGGTACTGGCAAATTTACTACACAGATACGTTCCTTTAAGGTGTACTGCAATAACACGATCCCATTCTTCTTCCGGAATCAAGCTGAATACGGCGTTTGCCATAACACCTGCATTATTTACCTCCCACAGGTTAAAGACTATATCTTAATCCCAGCCTCATCATCCACTTATACTTAAAGAAAAATCTTATTCTGCCTGCGGATTATAGCTATACCTGGCCCATTTGGAAAAAATTTAGCATTATTAATGATATTGAAACAAATAAGTTAGTCAACTCAGTGTAGCGCGAAAGCTTGACAAAGAAACTCAAAGACTATAATCTTTCTATAAGAATATCTGGAAGGATGAATGAAAGAAAAGATCCTCTTAGCCCATGGAAGTGGGGGAAAATTATCCCACGATCTTATAAGAGAGGTTTTCCTGCCCGCATTCGATAATAAATTCTTAAGAGAATTGACCGACTCCGCCGTATTTAATCGCCAGGGATCCAGGTGGGCATTCACTACTGATTCCTATGTCATCAGACCTCTCTTTTTCCCGGGGGGGGACATTGGAAAATTAGCCGTAAGCGGAACCATAAATGATCTAGCCGTCATGGGGGCAAAGCCGATTTTTCTTTCCTGTAGCCTTATTATCGAGGAGGGACTGAGTCTTTCTACTTTAAAAAGGGTTATCTCTTCTATGAGGCAAACAGCGGATGATGCCGGGGTCGAAATCATTACCGGGGATACCAAAGTGGTCGAGCATGGGAGTGCTGATGGATTGTTTATCAATACCAGCGGGATCGGACTCCTCTCTACTAAGAGTGAAACCTCCTCGCCCAGAATTAAAGCAGGAGATAAGATCATCATCAATGGGAGCATAGGAGATCATTCCATTGCCACTCTCTCCGGGCGGGAAGAATTTGATTTTCGTACCCAGGTGAAGAGCGATTGTGCTCCCTTAAATGATTTAATTGGGAAGGTTTTGAGTCAATCCTCCGGGGTAAAGCTAATGCGTGATCCAACTCGCGGTGGGGTGGCGACCATATTAAATGAGATGGCTATGGAGCAAGAGTTTGGCATTGAACTATGGGAGGAAAGAGTTCCCATTAAGCAAGAAACTATAGCTATCTCCGAGATGCTTGGTTTTGATCCTCTCTATTTGGCTAACGAAGGGAAGGTTATATTTATTGTAGAGGATGAAGAAGCTAAAAAGGTCATCAAAATATTACGATCTCATCCTTTGGGAAAGCAGAGTGAGATCATTGGTAGGGTGATCCTGGAACCCAGAGGAAAAGTGTATCTAAGAACCTGTATCGGTACTACCAGGGTACTGGATATGCTTTCTGGGGATCAGCTTCCCCGGATCTGCTGAAGGAAAATTTTGAGGGAAAAGGATGCCCAGATTTAAAGTGCCAGAGGTGACTGTAGAACGGCTCTCCATTTATCTTAGAGCCATCAAGAACCTAGAGGGGGATGAGATTCTTTCTTCCCAGGAATTGGCTGACCTGGTGGGAACCTCCGATGGACAGGTGAGAAAGGATCTTGCCTATTTCGGGGAGTTCGGTGTTCCTGGTCAGGGCTACAGAATAGCAAAACTCAAGCAGGAAATTCGCCATATTCTGGGACTCGATTCAACCTGGGGAATAGCCATAGTGGGAATAGGAAATCTAGGAGCAGCACTTCTCACCTATCCCGGCTTTAAAAGAGAGGAATTTGAGATAAGAGCTGCCTTTGATAGGGATGAATCAAAAATTGAGAAGGTGTGGCGGGGAATAAAGGTTCAGCATGTAGACAAAATTCCAAAGGTTCTATCAGAGAGGCAAATAAAGATAGGTGTCATTACTACTCCGGCCACGTCTGCCCAGGAAGTAGCTGATAAATTGGCAAAAGGTGGAGTAAAAGGAATCTTAAACTTTGCTCCGGTGAGAATATCCGTTCCTAAAGAGATAAGACTAAAGAACGTAGACTTGAGTATGCAACTGGAAACTCTATCTTATTTTCTAAGAAAATTGACCTGAATTAATCAGCCATGGAAAAAGATAAAGCCACTCAAAGAATCCTCATTCTTTCTTCTTCTCCACACATCCGGGACAGGCTTACCGTAGCCAGACTGATGTGGGGAGTGATAATCGCCCTTAGTCCAGCTGTGGCAGCTAGTATTTACTTTTTCGGTCTCCAGGCAGTAAAGTTAATTGGCGTTTGTAGTTTGGCTAGCCTGGCTGCAGAATATATTTTCCTGTGGCTCAGAGGCAAGAGTTTTCCCAAAGAACCGAGCGCTCTCCTTAGTGGGCTTCTTTTAGCTTTGGTTCTTCCTCCTACTTTACCTTTATGGAGTGCTGCCTTAGGAGCGGTCTTTGCTATCATTGTGGGTAAACAGATATTCGGGGGACTGGGGTACAATATATTCAATCCGGCCCTTATTGGAAGAGCCTTTCTGGCCGCTACCTTTCCCGTCCTCATGACCACCTGGGTAAAGTCTTTTAGCCTGGCAGCCATAACTACAGCTACCCCTCTGGGGCTCATGAAGTTTGAATCCCAGTCAACTTCTCTTATTAAACTTTTCTATGGCCATGTGGGAGGTTCATTAGGAGAAACCTCAGCTCTGGCTCTTCTTATAGGAGGAGCCTATTTACTCATTAGAAGATATATTGATTGGAGGACTCCCCTTTCCTATCTAGGTACTGTAGCCCTATTAAGCGGAGTATTTTATTTAATTAGCCCCCATCAGTATGGAACTCCCCTCTTTAGTCTTTTGGCGGGAGGACTGATGCTGGGGGCCTTCTTCATGGCCACCGATCCAGTTACCACACCGGTTACCAAGCTTGGTAGATGGATCTTTGGCCTGGGAGCGGGGATTGTGGTGGTAGTCATTCGTAATTGGGGAGGATATCCGGAAGGAGTAATGTTTTCCATTCTCCTTATGAACGCCTTTACCCCTTTATTAGATAGATATATCAAGCCAAAGATTTTCGGGAGCAAGGAGCTTTGAGGAAATCGGTCCAGATGGTTCTGGTTTTGTCCGTAGTGGGTGTTGTGTCTGGAGGAGCTCTGGTGGGAATATACCGGTATGCCCAACCCCGAATAGAGGTGAACAGGGAAAGGGCTCTGAGGGTAGCTATCTTCGAGGTATTACCTGGGACAGAGAGTCACGAGACCATAGTGAAAGAAGGTAAAGCGATTTATAAGGGGTTCGATTCTTCAGGACGGCTCATTGGATATGCCTTTACGGGAAATGGACCGGGATATCAGGGTACCATTGAAGTGATGATTGGTGTGGATCCTGAGCTCGAAAAAACTACAGGAATAGAGGTTCTGGAATCGGTGGAGACCCCAGGTTTGGGAGCAAAGATCACTAAAAAGCTCTTCCGGGATAAGTTCAGGGGTCTCGTAGTCAGGCCCCTCATTGAACTCATTAAGGGCAAGCCCCCCGAAGAGCCTAATCAAGTCCAGGCCATAACCGGGGCTACCATTAGCTCCCAGGCCGTAATTGACATTTTAAATAAGACCATAAAAGAGATAAGGGAAATATTGAAATAGATTGTTAGCTGGTGCGCTCTAGGAGAGACTGTTGCCTTCAGAATCTGTGAATTTCAAGTCCTTATCTCGAAAACCCGCCTTGATAGCCCCTGCGAAGATAAATTTCTACTCAAGCAGGACTTCCTCCTCCATTTTATCTTAAACTTCCCTTCTTCCCGTTGGAGCAAGCTCAGGTGCTCTTTTAAACCAGTTCCTGGTAGCAAGACATATCTTTACCAACATAAGCATTATGGGAACCTCAACTAAAACTCCCACCACTATAGCCAAGAGAAGATGTAGTTTGACAAACACTAAACTTTATTTAAACTTATTGGTAAAAGATGTATCAACGAGTTTAAATAAGTAGTGAAAAAACAGAAATGAAACATTCAATAAAAACGGGGTTTAGCTTTGGTTTAACTTCGGGAATAATCACAACACTTGGACTAATGGTTGGTTTACATTCTAGCACTCACTCAAAACTTGTGGTCATTGGCGGCATATTGACCATAGCAATAGCAGATGCTTTTTCAGACGCATTTGGTATTCATTTCTCTGAGGAATCAGAAAATAAGCATAGTGCAACAGAGATTTGGCAATCAGCAATTTCCACCTTTTTTTCTAAACTTGCTATTGCATTGACATTTATTGTTCCCCTTTTGTTACTTCAGCTTTCAATAGCGGTTGTAGTAAGTGTGATTTGGGGGTTATCTGTACTAGCTATTTTTAGTTTCTTTGTTGCTAAGGAACGAAGAGTAAAACCCTGGTGGGTGATCACAGAACACTTGATTATCGCATTAATAGTCATAGTTATAACGCATTATGTTGGTGATTGGATTGGGTCAACTTTCGGCTAGGTAGATTTACTTTCTTCTTGTGGGAGCAAGTTCGGGTATCCTCGTGTACTTGTACGCTGGTCCGACAGTAACCCAAGAACACCAGGATTTGGTCCCGTGATAATCTCAGTGCTTTAGAGAGTTCTGAAAACTTCAAAGTGCTCATCTGAACACAAATCGAAGGACTTCTCAAATGTCGGGCTGTTTAATTAACTTGCTTTACGATGTCTTAGAGTTGACAAAGTAAAATTAAAGTGCTATAATGTGGATAAGTTTAAAGATATGAGGGAGAATGAAGTGACAGTGCTAACCCTAAAGGAAGTTGCACAGAGATTGAAACTTCATCCCAACACTCTTCGAAGATACGCCAAACAAGGAAAACTACCAGCAATGAAGTTTGGCAGAGTCTGGAGAATAGAAGAAGAGGATCTTAAGGACTTTATGAGAGCGATGAAACAAGAGGTGAAGAGATGAAGCCCGGAGGAGATAAGTGGTGGTGAACTACTCTCAACTTACTATGGATGACACGTTGAAAGAAATTGGCTGTCATAATTTGATGGAAAGATGCCCTAAATCTCTAAGGTGTAGTGCGCCCCTATGTCCTCTTGACCCCGGCATAAACAAGAGGATCTATTTGAAGGGTGACCCAATCTGCAGGTTATCTTTTGAAGAATTAATAATAATTCTCAACAGACGATTCAAAAAGCAATATAAGGAATTTATAAAAGTTTGCCTGGAAAAGGAAGCGAGATTTAGACCTCTGAAGGTAGTCCAGAAGAAGAAACACCCAGAATACGAACAGTTAGAATTGAAAAGCTTACTGATACAGGGTTAGAAAGAGCTATTACACTGCCTTGAACCAATTCCTGGTAACAAGACATATCTTCACCAGCATAAGCATTATGGGAACCTCAACTAAAACTCCCACCACTGTAGCCAAGGATGAACCTGAGGCAAGGCCAAAAAGCATGGTGGAGGTGGCAATTGCTACCTCAAAATGGTTGGATGCTCCAATCATGGCAGCAGGGGCAGCATTTTCGTAGGTAAGGCCTAAAAGTTTTGCCAGAACATAACCTATGGCAAAGATGAAGCAGATCTGGACAAATAGAGGTATAGCAATAAGACCTATGCTCTGAGGATGTTTCAGGATGACCTCACCCTTAAGGGAAAAAAGAACAACTAAGGTGACCAGAAGAGCCATAATGGAGACTGTGGTAAGCCGATGCACAAATCTTTCCTCAAACCATTCTATACCTTTTTTCTTGATAATCTGTTTGCGAGAGAAATATCCCGCTAAAAGAGGAAGTCCCACATATATTAGGACAGATAAAACTATAGTTTGCCAGGGAATAGGCATCCTGTTGACTCCTAATAAAAATCCTCCTAAGGGAGCGTATAAAAAAAGCATAGTCAAAGAGTTAATTGCTACCATAATCAGAGTAAGACCATCATTTCCCCGGGCAAGATAGGACCACATCAGTACCATGGCCGTGCAAGGGGCGATTCCTAAGAGGATAGCACCTGAGATGTAGGAGCGATACAAAGGTACCTCCTGTCCGCGGATAATCTCTGTCCCCGGGATAAGGGGACGAAACAAAATTCCCAGAAAAAAAGAGGCAATAAAAAACATGGAAAACGGTTTTATAGCCCAGTTAACAATTAAAGTTAAAAATACGGGTTTGGGAGCCTTCCCTGTTTTTATCACCTGGGAAAAATCAATTTTAACCATAATTGGATACATCATGAAGAAAAGACAGATAGCAATGGGAATGGAAACCTGGGCAATACTCATTTTATCTAACCAAATGGAGAATGAGGGGAAGGCTCTTCCTATAAGGATTCCTACAATAATACACAGGGCTACCCATCCGGTCAGGTATTTTTCAAATATACTTAGTTTTTTCTCCTGAGCTTTTCTTTCAGAAGCCATTTTTCACTCCTCTATGAAAATAGAAAATAAAGACCAACGAGTATCACCAAAACCCCACCCACCTTTCTTAATATGGAGTTAACCTTCTGGGCTCCTTTTGACTCTATCAAGGTTTTTGCTGCACCCATAGACGTGCCAGCAACAAGGATGAGTAAACAATGCCCCAGGGCGTAAAAAAGTAATAAGATGCCTCCGTAGAATAAACTGCTCCCCCTTGCAGCAATATAGGTCAAAAGCAGCGCCAGGATGGGAACGGCACAAGGAGCAGATACGATTCCAAAAAGCATACCTAAGGCCAACGAGCTGAGTTTACCTTTCCCCAAAAACTTCGTGTTTACCGGTATGGAAAAGCTAAATTGTAAAAAACCCAACAGGTGTACCCCCATAGCTAGAGCTATGAAGGCAACGATGTACTTCCAATAACTACCCACGTCGCCGAAAAGTTTCCCCCCGAGGGCAGCAATTATTCCCAAGATAGTGAAAGTGATGGAAAGACCGAGTACGAAAAGGCCAGAGAAAATAAGTGATTTTCTGATTCCTACGGTTTGTTCATTGCCAGTGATAAAGCCAATCATAAGAGGAACCATTACGAGAACGCACGGATTGGAGGCAGTTAAAAGTCCCCCTAAGAATGCAGCCAGAGGGGCAAGCCAATGATTGGTCTGGATAATCTGGTTTATGTTTCCTAGTAGATTTTCCAGCACTATTTGACTCCTATGTCTTTAAACTTTTCTTTTATAGCTTTTTTGCTCATAAATCCTTCATGACGATAGATTTCTTTCCCTTGAGCATCAAAAAATATCTGTGTGGGGATGAGCCTTATATGATGACGTCTGGTAAGAGCGGGATGCTCATCGATTTCAATAATAAGAATAGATGTTTTCTCTTTATATTCGGCAGCTAGTTCCTCAAGAACGGGCTTCATTTGTTTGCAGGGTATGCAAACACCCCGTCCAAAATCAGCCAGTACGGGCTGGCCTTTTTTAAGGGCTTCATCAAGCGGATTTTTCATTTTTGCCATCCGTTGGGCTTTCAGCCACTCCTCGTTCCTGGTGATTTTTGCTTTGCTTTTTAGCTCTTCTATCCATGCCTCCAGTTTTTCCTTCCTTCTTTGCTGGAGAAGATAAACCTTCAATTGAGCCTTTACTTCCTGGAAGGACTTTCCTGGGATTTCACTCTTAAGCTCCTGGTATAGCTTTCTTATTTCCTGCGGTGAGACCTCCACTTCCTCGGTTATACCTTGAATCAGCTCCTGAATGAGGATCTCTTTTCTGCGTTCTTTATCCTTCTCAATTTTCTCTTGAACCTCTTTCTCATTTTCTAATCCTTGTCTCTCAGCCTCTTGAAGTAGGATTTCCTTTATGATGAGCTGATTGAGAAGTTCTTCCTTGTCATGCTCAAAAATCTCTCGATATTGAGCGGAAAGATTCGCCAATTCTTGGTCAAACGCTTCAGAGGTAATGATTTTCCCATTGACTTTGGCCAGTATTACCATCTTTTTGTCTTCTGGTATGACGACTTTGGAAGGGAACTCTGAGACCTCTTCTTCTTTTTTGGGTAAATCCATCTCCTTTTGGCTCTTTTGCTCAGGGACTGGCGTGACTATTCTCGATTCGTCGGGGACAGACGACTGACGAGCTTTGTTAAATAGAAAGCCTCCCAGGAGAACGAGGGCTATCACCACTAGAACTATTATGTTCGTCCAAATCTTTTTATTCATCTGGGTTATTCCTCTCTTGGTTCTCTTTTCTTTCGTTCTTCTACCCTTTTCTTCACCAATGTCATTATATCTTGGAGCTTTTGCACTTGTCTACGTTCCTGTTCATCCTTTGGCTCAGCCTGGGGTCGAGTTACTCTCCAGGTAATTTTCCTGCATACAGCTTTGCCAGGATAGGCACCTGGATCGTACAAGATGTAGGCTCGAAACTGAGTGGGCTCTTCTTGATAACAAGACCAAACTGCTTGTCTAACCATATCGGGATGTCCCTCATTGAGAAGATTGACCAACTTGACCTGTTTTCTGAATCTCTCAACATCTTCAGCAGGGATGTTGAAAAGATAGGGAGTAGGAGCCTTGGTACCCACAATCCGTTTTCTTTGATCTATTCCATTTTGGAAGAGCGCAATGAAGGATTCACCGGTAAGGTGTCCAGGTGATTCCGGGCCGGCAAGAACCAAGTAACGAATATTGGGATTTGCCACGACATTACAGATTATTTTTTCTATTCCAATGTTTTCAGTTTGGAGTGTCCCTGATAGAGCAGCGCCACTTTCCACACCAGTCCTCACCAGTGTTTCAATCCCGGGAGGGATATTGTCGTAGGGATGCATTAAAATTATCACCACAGCAACAGGCGAGTAATCGTTACCTCTCAAATAGCGGCCTTCCTCTGGAGGATATCCAGAGGGGACTTCAACCTTTCTCACCTTTCTTGAGCCTCCTGTAGCCATTTTTTTATCTTCTCCGGAGGTGCTATCTCGCCTGAGGATTTGACCTTACCGTCAATTGCCAGAGCCGGAGTCATCATTACCCCGAATTTAGTAATCTCCTTTATGTCCTGCACTTTTTCAATCTCGGCATCAACTCCAAGCTCCTCAATTGCTTTTCTGGCATGAGCTTCTAGTTTTTTACACCTGGGACAGCCTGTTCCAAGAATTTGCACTTTCATAACTTACATCCTCCTTGTTTCAATATTTAGAAAACAAAATTTCCAAAAATCATTCCTATAAAAGTGGACATAATAACCACAAGTCCTATGTAAACTAAGGCTCTTTTTGTTCCCATGATACTTCTTATAACCAGCATATTAGGCAGGGATAATGCAGGTCCTGCCAGAAGTAAGGCTAAGGCGGGACCTTTTCCCATACCAAGACCTAAAAAGGCTTTCAGAATAGGAACCTCGGTTAAGGTAGCGAAATACATTAAAGCGCCTGCCACTGAGGCGATGAAGTTAGATCTCAAGGCATTTCCTCCCACCCAGGTTTGGATTACCTCAGGTGGAAGTATCGCTTTAATTATCCCGGCAGCAAATACTCCGACCAAAAGCCAGGGTAGGATAAGTCGTACAAATTGCCAGGTCGATGCAAGCCAGGATAGAATTTCTTCTTTTGTGAAATATAGCTTCAGCAGAACAATTAAACCCATCAACAGAAAAACCACTATCCACCACTTTCCCCAGGCTCCCAAAATCAGTATAGCTACAAGATCGGCAAAGAAAAAAAGGATTACCAGACCACTTTTTTGAGGTTTGTTTGACGTAGCTGTAAGAGAAAATTCTATTTTTTCTTTTCTTCTTTTCTCAAAAACCCATGACATAATAAGGCCAATGATTATGGAAAAACTAACTGCACCGGCTGCTCTTGCTATACCTAAATCAACTCCTAAAAGGCGGGCAGAGTAAATGATAGCCAGGAGATTTATGGCCGGGCCTGAATATAAAAAAGTGGTGGCAGGTCCTATTCCTGCCCCCATAGTGTAAATTCCAGAAAAAAGAGGCAAGATAGTACAGCTACAAACAGCAAGGACTGTTCCTGCCACGGAGGCAACAGCATAGGATAAAGCTTTGTTGGCCTCTGGTCCAAAATACTTTAAAATGACTTCTTTTTTCACCATACTGCTTATGGCACCTGCTATAAAGAAAGCAGGGACAAGACAGGTTAAAACATGGAAAGACAAATACTCAAGGAGTGCTTCTACTCCGGATAAAAGAACGGATGTCCACATTGTTTTCGCCTTTATGTTTTAATGCTCAGATATGCATATAATGCGCAAAAAAAATTAGCTCAACAGAGCAACCTTTTCCCTTGCCACCTTCTTCACAGAGCAAAGAGCGAGATCAACTATTTTATATACATTCTCATCCTCTACCCTGTAATAAACACTTACCCCTTCTTTTCGGGAGGAAAGTATCCCTGCTCTTTTTAATGCAGCAAGATGACGGGAGACATTGGACTGCTCTTCTTTTAGATAAGGTACAATCTCGCATACACACCTTTCGCCTTTTTTGAGGTAGTATAGGATTTTAATCCTTACAGGGTGAGATAAGGCCTTGAAATACTCTGCCTGGACTTCAAAAACTTCACTCTTCACTCTTGCTTCTCCTTTCTCTATGATTATATGATTAAATGCTCATATAGTATTATAAATAAGTTTATCTTTCTGTCAAGGACTGGATCTCCCAGGAAGGCTCCCCAAATTGTACTTAAAATCTTAAGCTTTCTCGGGCGAAAAGCCCTTCTCTACCTTGTCATCTTCTCCAGTCCTCTTTAATTTAGTAGATTGGAAAAAAGATACAAAAATTTTGGGCAGTGCTCCAGCTATCCAAGACGTTGACAAGCTACATGAATAGAAGTATATTTACGCAAGGATAAAAGTTTATTGTAGGAGCTTAGATTGCAGAAAGAAAGGGAAGGAGAGTGGGGATCAGTTACTGCTGTTTCTCCTGGAAAGGCAAAGGTCAGACTCAAGCGAAAATCATTATGTGAGAAATGTGGGATTTGCATGGGGTGGGGAAAAGATTTTATGTTGATGGAAGTGGATAACTTGAAGGGAGCCAGGGTAGGGGATAAAGTTAGAATTGAGACCCTGCCCGGCAAGATCCTTAAAATATCCTTTATTGTATTTATGGTACCCTTGCTTGGTCTGTTATTTGGGATTTTCTCGGGACAACTACTCTCCGGGTGGCTGGGTCTACGGTCTTTGTGGCAGGCTGGGTTGGGCATCACTTTCTTTCTTCTTGGTTTTCTTGGGGTTCGCTGGTACGATAAAAAGGCTCAGAAAGGTGAAGGTTATTGCCCCCGCATAGTTCAAATCGAGGGGGAGGAGTAAGACATTGGTTGAGATTTATTCGACAGTCGATCTTCTGAAGGCGCGGTTGATTAAATCCCTGCTCGGGGATAACGGAATAAAATGTATTCTGGCTGATGAGAACATGGCTTTGATCTATGGTACTTCCATTCCTTTTGGAGGAATCAAAATTCTGGTCGAGGAAGCAGAAGAGGAAAAAGCCCGAATGCTCATTTCCTCAATTAAACCCTTACCTGACAACAAATGAAAAAAACCATATCTCGGCAAATTTTGGATGAGAGGATGGTTAAGGAGCCATCATTTGAAAATAAGAATTGATCTACTCAAGATAATGAGAAAACTCAGACATAAAGGTAGAAGAGAACAAGTGTTTACCAGCAAGAGGACTTATGGTCGTCAAAGAGACAAAAAGAAATGGGAAAAATTGCCATGATCAGCATGTGGATTGAAGCGTTCGTTTGAAAATCAGGCATCTCAATTAAGGAGGTTACCCGATGTGGTTTGGCATAGTACTGGTCATTGTGGGAATTCTTCTTCTATTAAAGACTTTGGGAATTCCCATAGCCGGAAATCTCTGGGGAATTTTTTGGGCATTAGTCCTGGTCGCAATTGGAGTCAGCATTGTCACCCACCGAACCAAGTGGGGTCAACGGTGGGATTTTCTCTCGTGGTCTCAGCAGCATCGCCGTCAAAAGGAAGCAGTGGAGGCTCTTAAGAGACGTTACGCCCGGGGAGAGATCACCAGAGAGGAATTTGAAAGAATGAAGCAGGATCTTTCTGAAGAATAGAGAGGATCTAAGTTCGAAAACCAGCTTTAAAATCGTAAAAAATCAACTCTTAGGAAGAATTTGAAAAAAGGCCTTTTAGCCTATAGGTCTTTCAAGAAAACCCTTAAGCTAAGGGCCTCACCAGCATTACAGGATACAGAAAAGGAGGATTATCATGGCTAATGGCATTCCTGAGCTAAGAAGGAGGAAAGAGACCGATCGCCGACTCTCTTTCGGGATTTACCTGGTAATTATTTTGATCTTGGTGGGTTTAATGATTGCCATAGCTGCCTCAATGGGAATCTACTGGGCCAATCAGATGCCCTCGAGGGCTCAGTATCCGTTTGGTCTCCATCCTTACTTTCGTCCCCCTTCCTACTTCGATCCCTGGTTGCCACCTTACCTGGCTGGATGGATCATAGCTGTGGTGGCAATTGGAATTGCTCTGTCCATCGTCAACTGGTGGTACCAGTGGCAACTATACTCGAGAAGAAATGACCACATCGAGCGAGCCAAGCGGCTCAAAATGAGTCTTTCCCGCTGGCTGAGAGGAAAACACCAGATTGATCTGGCTGACTGGACCAGCTCCGACATGCAACTGAGTCTCCGGGAACAACTTCGCAGCACTGGTTTTTTCGTTCTCTGGGTTATTTTTAGTTACGTCTTCGGCCTGGTGGGATTCATCCTCACTCTGGTCTGCTGGTACTGGCTCACTCTCGATTATGCTATTCACGAGCGGGGAGAGCTGGAGTTCTTTCGGCGGGTATCGGGGAAACTAAAGGAAAAAGGGATTTCCTTTGATCCTGAGATTCTACATCCGCTGATTCCCCGAAATATGGCCTTGTACATTGTTTTGATGATTATTCCTGGGGTCAATATTGTCTGGGGTATCTGGTGGTGCTATGTGCTCTTCCGCGATCCGAACCTTCATTTTGAAACCCATGAACACTGGGAGTTTCAACTGGAAAAGATTACTGGCGAGCCGGGTCCTTCAGTCATGACTGAATCACCTTTGCAGATCCTCAAACGCCGTTACGCCCGGGGAGAGATTACTAAGGAAGATTTCGAGAGAATGAAGAAA
Organism: Candidatus Aerophobetes bacterium Ae_b3b; assembly: GCA_005223085.1. Classification (GTDB taxonomy): domain Bacteria; phylum Aerophobota; class Aerophobia; order Aerophobales; family AE-B3A; genus AE-B3B. Next base: position 21,763 of record NJBP01000017.1, read on the forward strand.
GACCTTTCCGCTGGGTAAGGAAGATACAGGCTCTCAAAAAGGATTTTTTGACATTTCCCACTTTTTTGGTAAAATATAACCGACTCAAAATTCACAAAGGAGGAACGCAATGAACAAAGCAGAACTAGTAGAGGAAGTAGCCGACCAGACAGGATTAACAAAGAGGGTATCTAGGGAGGCGATTGATGCAATCATCTCAGCTATAACCGACTCCCTGGCTAGAGAAGAAAGAGTTACTCTAGTCGGCTTCGGTAGTTTTCAGGTCATGCAGAGAAAGGCAAGGAGGGGAAGGAACCCTCAGACGGGAAGAGAATTACAGATCCCGGCAAAGAAGGTCCCGAAATTTAAAGCAGGAAGAGGTTTAAGAGAAGCTGTGGAGTAAAATACCAAGGTGTCTAACAAAAGAATATTATTAACCTCTAAGCTTTTAAAAGAGGGATATGTATGGAGGTGAGGATAAAGTAAGTCATTTTTGCTGGAGAAGCAAAAATAGAGTGGATTAGGAGGTCCGAGGTCATCTTTTTTCCTCTCTTCACCTTGATTTTGGCAGAAGATGCTCTATTAATTTAAAAGCATCGTCACTGGCCCAATGTCTTGCTCCCAAGGCCTTGCCTACTATTCTTCCCCTCGGATCAAGGAGATAAGTGGTGGGGATAGCCGTGATCCCATAAGTGTTTGCTACTTCACCCCCGGAATCTAAAAGTACGGGGAAAGTATAGCCGTTCTCTTTCACAAAGGAGCTTACCTCATCTTTTCTCTCTCTAAGATCCACCGCCAGAATAACAAAATCTTCGTCCTTAAATTTCTGCCAGAGTTTCTCCATATCGGGCATTTCTATACGACAGGGAGGACACCAGGTAGCCCAGAAGTTGAGGAAAATGACCTTTCCCTCAAAATCCCTTAGGCTCACGGCAGATCCTTTCAGATCCTCCAGCGTAAAATCCTTTGCTTTTACCGGAGGGTTAATCTTTTGAATACCCAGAGATGAAAAGAAATCCTTGTATCTCTCTTCCTCCACTTTCTTCATTTTTACAGACAATGTGTAAAGATAGAGAGAAATAAGGGAAACAGCTACTAGTAAAATGACCCCTACTATGATCCATTTTCTTGGCTTCATCGCCTTCTCTCTCCATTGAGTTTCAGGTCGCCCAACTTAGCCTGATCCCTTAAAAACTGAATCTACTCAAAAAGGGGAACCACCGATTAAAGATGGCCGTTAAAATCAAGAAATAATTACTCATTAAGAGAATTCCTACCCCTATGAGAAAGATACCGCTAATTAAGGAAATTAATCGAAGGTGTCTCTTTAGTTTCTGATAACGCTCTAAGAAAGCCTCCAATCCCCAGGAACATAAGAAAAAGGGTAAGGCAAAGCCGGCTGAGTAAACTCCCAAAAGAGCTATGCCCGACCACATAGAATTAGTGGTAGAGGCATAAAAGAGGATAGAGGCAAGAATAGGGCCGATGCAGGGGGTCCAACCAGCAGCAAAGGCTACTCCCACTAAGGAAGAGCCAAGATAGCCCATCGGCTTTTCCTTAAGATGAAACTTCCTCTCCTTTTGAAGAAAATTCAGATTAATCAGCCCGGTAAATTGAATACCCAGGAGAATAATAAAGGCTCCTCCTATTCTGGATATCCATCCCTGGTATTTAATGAGAATCTTTCCCGCCAGAGAAGCTGAGGCTCCCAGAAGAATGAAAATAAGGGAAAAACCCAGAATGAACATTAAAGAGTGAATTATGGTGATTTTTCTTACTTTGGGCTTTCTTTCCTCCCTGATTAGCTCATCCAGAGAGATTCCGGTAATAAAGGAAAGATAAGAAGGAAGGAGAGGGAGAACACAAGGGGAAAGAAAGGAAAGGATTCCTGCCCCTAAGGCAATAACGAAGGATACATTTTCCATTCTACTATTGGATACAGAGAATTATTTCCCTGGACTGAGGGCAAGTTTCATCCGTCGATTCTAATCTCGGGTTTTCATCTACCCAAAAACCAAATCTTATAGCCCTGAATATCAAGTTAGACAGTACCGTAACTCCTTAATTTGTCAACTTCCTTTCTTTTCCTTTCTTTTAAATAACCAGAGCTATTACGGCAGTAGTGAGTCCCCCTTCAACTTAATTTACCGAGCAAATGAACCATAGTCGAAATTTAGCCTCCAGGGAATCTGATAGCCGACTAAATTTCCTTGATAAGTTCCCACTGATTCCTGGTGATAGGGGCCAAGATAGGCTCTCGCTTCAATATAGTGTCCTCTTCCGGTATACGTCCAGGAGACAGCCTGTTCATATCCGGGGTAAAGACTTAACTCCATTCCGTTGATATTTACTAAAATGTACCAATCGGTGGCATTTCTGACAGTGACAACGGTGGTGGAAACGGAAGGAGTGTAAGTAGGTTGTGGTGAAGGAACATAGACATAGCGGGGAGGTGGTGGAGAAACATGGACCACCTCTCGGGGACGCCGACCTGCCTCCGAAATCGCTTTGGACAAAAAATAAATTCCCCCGATGACTATTAATCTGTCGATATCTTTGTCGGTGAATCTTATTCTTATGGTCTTCTTTTGTCTGGGCCTACGGTACCTGTAATCGCGGTCGTGCCGCCGTTTGTCATCCCTCCGGGTACGCGCTGAGGCTACCGGGGCGGCCACAATCACTGAGGAAATCAAGATCGAGCCCACCATAATACTTACCAAAGCCAAGGCTATTCTTCTTTTTCCCATAAACATCTGGATACCTCCTTTGAGTACAGATTTTTCCCCTGTACCCCTCTTTAACTTTTTACTTTGATATGGTTTCAAACTTGTTTATCCTTGTGATTTGTTTAAGGATCATCTCTTTGATATCCTATTTTATTTGGTGCAGCTTTACTGTCCATTTTATTAGACTCCCAAAAATAGCCAATGTTCCATATAAAACTGGGGGGGCAAAAGCAATCTTGACTTTCTATTTTTTTAGGTATTATATGTATAGTTGTGCAACTATGAAAAAGTTGTCAGGGGCAATGAGATGGAAGAATATACTGAGATGTTCAAAGCTCTGGAGCAAGAAAAACCTATTCATCATAGCCAGTTCCCTAATTTTACTTACCGCTGGTTTGATTGGTGAATTTATCGCCTTCCAAAGAATTAATAGCTCAGCTATTGTTCTTGGCGGTGCTTGGTATCGCTGGCCAGAGCATAATCAGAAGGGGATTCTTTTCTCTGGTAAAAAATCTCTGGTAAAAAAAGCCTTAATGGTGACACAAAATCTTTTGGTGAGCTGGTGGAAAAGTATCGCCAAACTGTCTACGCTCTCTGTTACCACAGACTTGGCAACTTCCAGGATGCCCAGGACCTCGTGCAAGAGATCTTTTTGAAAGATTTTGCACAGCATTCCCTAGGTCGGGATCCTTAGCTCTAACCGTAAGTTTTGCTCTGCTCCTTAACACTTTGGTTATTCTTCTCGGCAAAATTTTTGACGTCTTGCAAACTCCCTTCACCACCTCCCTTCAGATTTCATCTATCTGCCAATTGGGAAGTACAAGTTGTGGTAGCTCGTCTAGACCAGCACAATCCTCCTTTCCTTCCTGGCTTTCTAAGTGGAATCGAGGACTCAGGTTAAATTTTTATCTTCATATATAATAACTAAATTTCTCAGGAAAATATTCACTTACCAAAAATTTCCCCACCCTTTATGCTAACAGTTACCTCTTTAAATGGTATGTCCATGCCTGAGACAGAAATCGCCGATTTAACAATGCTCACCAACCCAAAACAGCAAGGCACCTCCATATGGGCGCAGGTCATAGATTTTATATTGTTATCCTTTAAGATCTGGGTAATTTTTTCTTTATAAAATTCAACGTCATCCAATTTAGGGCATCCTACCAGTAAAATCTTTCCTTTTAGTAGCTCATCGTGAAAATCCGCATAGGCAAAGGGGACGCAGTCTGCGGCTATCAATAAATGAGCATCCTTTAAATAGGGAGCAATTGACGGAACAAGCATAATCTGAATTGGCCACTGCCTGAGTTCGGATATTCCTTTAGAGATGGTTTTCTTTTTTTCAGTTATCTCTGCTTTCTCTCTAAAATCCATTACCTTTGAGCCGGGGCATCCAGAAAAAGCTGACATATGCTTGTCCCCGCTGCGCAGGGGTTCTTCTTTAAGAGGAACTTCTATATTCCTCTCTTTCAAGAAATCTGTTGCCTGGTTAAGATATTCACTCTGGCCGTGTTCTTTAAGATGTTCTAAGTGTGCTTTAATTACATTCTTTCCCTGCCTTGCAATATTTCTCATAACCTTTCTTTCATTGTATTCCTCTGCCTCTCTTTCCTCGATAGTGATGGCGCCTTGAGGGCAACTTCCTAGGCAGGCGCCTAAACCATCGCAGAATAGATCACTTATAAGTCTTGCTTTCCCATCTATAATCTGCAGTGCCCCTTCCGGGCAGTCGGGAATACACAGGCCACAGCCATCACACTTTTCTTCCTCTATCCTTATTATCTTTCTCTTTGCCATAAGAATATCCTCCTTTTTGATCCCGAATACTTCTTTAGCGTTCTTCTTTCCACATTTTCTTCTACCCTTTATTCTGCCAAAGGTTCAGCTTTTTCCTCGAGCGAAAAACAAGACCCCACTTTTTTCTCCATGGTTTTCCTCCCTTTGCCAGGTGCTCATACTTTATCCGCCTGAAGGAGCATCTTCAGATGTCTATCTTCGATGTGCTCGCGGTGGTGAACCGACACCAGATAGGAGACCTTTCTAACCACCTCAGGTTCTATCCCCATAGTCTCGAGTACCTCCTCGGTAACTTTAGCTCCTACGTCAGAATGAAGTTTGATTTTAAGAGCTTGATGGCTGATATTATCCACATAATCGCCCCGATAAGGTACTGAATAGCCTATGTCGTGAAGATATGCAGCCAGAAGCAATATGGTCTTATCCTCGGGATCATCGATTTCTTTGGCTATCCTTTTCATATTGGCTACAACTTTCAAGGTATGGTCATAATACCTGGGGACAGTCTTTAAGAATATTTCTTTTACCTTTTTCTTAAGCTTTTTTTCAACCTGATCCAGTTCCATGGGATCTTCTCCCTGATTGATCCTTTTTTTATTCTTAGGCTATTTTCCACAGTCTATTAGCCTCATCCCTCTTTAAATCCCTTTTTTGAATAGGTTAGTTCAACCCCCTCATTAGGTGAATTGATTCACTCATAAATAAGATGAAAATAGTCTTATTAAAGGCTAAAAAAATACCTTCTCGCCTTACTTCTTTTTTTAAAGAAGACTTTTTCATCCCTTTTTCCCCTTTAATTGCCTCCACATCTCTGAACCCAGGCATTGCTCGGCGGCCCTGCACCAATCAATACAGGAAGGAGTTTTCTTCCTATAGACTTCTTTACCACAGTGAAGGCATCTTGCCCTTAACTCATCTGAGAAAATCTCCACCTGGTGACCACAACCAGGACATCGGTAAAGCCCTGCCTTTAAGTTCCTCTCAGATTGACCGGGACAGCGATAGACCCTCATCACAACCTCCCTTTTTAGACCGCTTCCACCCTTTTTACTTCTGGAACTTCCTTTTTAAGAACTCTTTCAATCCCCGCCTTTAGAGTCATCGTCGCCATAGGGCAACCTCCACAGGCTCCGGTAAGTCTAACCTTGACTACTCCCTCATCGTTAACTTCAATCAGTTCCACATCTCCCCCGTCGGCTTGTAAGGATGGCCTTACCTTGGCCAGGGCTTTCTCAACCTTTTCTTGCATTTTGTTTTCCTCCCTCGATCAGATCCTTAATGGTAGTGCTGTTTAAAATTTCAAAAAAATTCTGCTGGGTTTTTCGCCAGAAATTCGAGGCCATGCATTCACTAGAGCGAGGACAATTCTCTTTTTCTCGAAGACACCTGACCAAGCCCATTTCTTCTTCTAAAGGCTTAATTACCTCGGCTACGGTGATATCTCTTGCGGAACGAGCAAGACTAACTCCTCCCCCTCTACCCTTGAAGGAATTAATTATACCAGATTTGACTAAGGTTTGGAATATCTTTCTTAAAAATTCTTCAGGGATCTCGGTGGCCCGGGAAATTTCGTCTAGAGAGTAGCGGCGATCTTCACTCCTCTGAGATAAATAAAGAACGGCCGCCATCCCATAATCTGCTCCCTGGGTCAATTTCATTAGATGTCCCTTAATTGGACTAATTTAGTCTTATTATAACAGAAAAATTATTCTTGTCAACCCCTTCTCCATTTTACAGCTTGTACCATACCCAAAAAGGCCTGTGGCAACGGGAGCAAAGCTACATTTAATCTTTTTTTCATCAGCACTATGGCTTCCCCATACTCTTTTCTCATTTTTCCTCGTCTCCCTTTAGGTAATCCGGACGAATGTTCACTTTCCTCAGGCGATTAGCATTGGTGACTACGCTTACGGAGCTAGAAGCCATGGCGATCTCGGCTATAACCGGATGAAGCAGCCCCAGCATGGCTATAGGAATGGCAGCAATATTGTAGCCAAAGGCCCAGTAAAGGTTCTGCTTGATCTTTCTAAAGGTAGCCCGAGAAAGTTTTATGGCGCTGACTACCCCGGACAGATTCCCACTAACTAGAGTTACATCTGAGGCCTCGATGGCAATATCGGTGCCGGTACCAATAGCTATACCCACATTAGCTTGAGTTAAGGCGGGAGCATCGTTAATCCCATCTCCCACCATAGCCACTGTCCCTACCTCAACCTGGAGTCTCTTTATCTCATCTACCTTGCCCTCTGGTAGAACCTCAGCTAAAATGCGGGGAATACCTACTTTCTTAGCTATAGCCTCGGCGGTACGTCGGTTGTCGCCAGTGATCATAGCGGTCTCTATACCCATCTTCTCCAGCTCTCCTATAGCCTCGACTGAGTCCTCCTTCAAGGTATCAGCTACCGCTATTACTCCAACTGTTCTGCCATCGGTGGCTACCAACATGGCTGTTTTAGCTTCTTCTTCCAATTGCTTTAATTCGGCCTCCATAACGGCAGCGCCTCTGGTCTGGACAACCAACTTCCGGCTGCCTACTAAAGTCTCTTTCCCATCAAGCTTAGCCTTTACTCCTTTACCGGCAACTGCCTCAAATCCTTTAGGCTCAACAAGACTTATCCGCTTTTCCTCTGCTTCTTTTACGATAGCCTGTCCCAGCGGATGCTCAGACCCCATCTCTACGCTGGCCGCCAGACGGAGAACTTCCTCAGCCTTAAATCCATCTGCCGGTATAATATCGGTCACTCCGGGCTTTCCCTTGGTAATGGTCCCGGTCTTGTCGAAGACCACCGTGTGAACATTCTTAAGGGTCTGAATAGCGGCACCTTCCCGGATAAGGATACCATTCTCAGCTCCCATTCCGCTTCCCACCATCAAGGCAGTGGGAGTAGCCAGTCCCAGTGCACAGGGACAGGCAATAACTAACACGGCTACGGTGGCAAAGATAGCCAGGGTAAATATTCCCAAGGTGGGATTAACCCAGGGAAGAAAAGAGGTAGCCCACACCCCTACCACTTTTAAAGCACCAGGAAAGATAAACCAGAAAACAAAGGTCAGAGCTGCTACTATTAAGATGGTAGGGACAAAGTAACTGGTAACCCTATCAGCAAACTCCTGGATAGGGACCTTGGATCCCTGACACTCCTCAACCATCTTGATGACTTGAGATAAGAAGGTATCCTTTCCTACTTTGGTTGCCTTCACCTTTAAGAGGCCCTGTTGATTCACTGTAGCTCCAATAGCCTCATCTCCCTTTTTCTTGCGTAGTGGCATGGACTCACCCGTAGCCATAGATTCATCAATAGAACTCTCACCTTCTATTATCTCTCCATCGGTAGGGATCTTCTCGCCCGGACGCACCACCATCATATCCCCTAGCTTGACCTCCTCAATAGGAATTTCCTTCTCCTTACCATCTACCAGAATGCGAGCAGTCTTGGCCCCTAATTCCAACAGCTTCTTAATAGCTTGCGAAGCTCTTCCCTTGGCCATGGTTTCAATGTATCTTCCGGTCAGATGAAAGGCAAAGATCATAGCCGCTACCCCGGCGTAGTTGGCTATAGGAAAGAAAAGAGTAGCAAAACCGGTAGCATAGGATGCTGTTGTGCCCATGGCGATAAGGACATCCATATTAGCGCTTCGGTGAAGGATAGCCCTTCCCGCAGAGCGCAGGGTGGGCCAGCCTATCCAGAACATAACCGGTGTGGCTAAAATGACCATTCCTAAATCAAAGACCAACCTGGAGGGCCAGGCTTTGCCCAGGATCATCTCCGGGATCATCCAGGCGATAACAGGCACAGTAAAGCCCCAGGCCCAGAACATTCGTTTTCTGGCCTCGAGCATCTTTCGCTCCTCCTCGCCTACTCCTTCCTCTTTTACCTCTTCCTGACCGATTACTTGGTAACCGGTCTCCTCTATCGCCTCCGCTATCTTCTCTGGGGTAATCTGGATTGGATCGTAGGAGATAGCTGCCTTCTCCGTAGCAAGGTTAACATGAGCCTCCTGTACACCCTCGGTTTTCTTCAAAGCTTTCTCGATCGTCTGAGCGCAGGAAGCACAACTCATCCCCCCAATCTTTAGACTAAGTTTCTCGCTTTTCAAGGCCACATCGTAGCCTGCTTCTCTCACTGCCTCAATCAAATCCTTATTAGTGACCATTTTGGGATCGAATTCCACATAAGCTTTTTCGGAAGCAAAATTGACATTAGCCGAATGAACACCTTTCTTTTTCTTCAAATTCTTTTCAATCGACTGGGCGCAAGAAGTACAGGTCATACCCTTGATTGGTAAATCAACTTTTTTACTGGCCATTCTAAAGCCTCCTTTCATCAGGCAAAGAATCTTCTTAACCCACCTTTTCTAGTAAAAGCAAAACTTATTCTCTCTTTGAAACCAAGAGCGTGGTAACCATAGCTCTTACCTAACCGCAACAATTGCTATTGTTTTCCTCTGCCTTTATATACTTCAATGGATCGTCATCGAATTTGTTCTTACAGGCCTGAGCACAGAAGTAAAAAGTCTTATCCATATACTCAGAGGTTGCAGCGGCCGTCTTCTCACTAATCTTCATCCCGCATACCGGGTCTTTTACTTTGCCAAACATTTATCTCACCTCTTTTCTCTTAGATCCAAATCCCAAAGGGCTTTAGAAAAATTATCTAATAAATTTATAGATGGTCTCCATTAGCTCTCCAATGATTGGACCACCGCCATCAGATTTGATGGCATTGGCTACACAGCTTTCAATATGGCGCTTCATGACCTCGAGGCTTACCTGATCCAGGGCCCTCTGAGCTGCGGTAACCTGATTGATGATGTCAATGCAGTACCTTTCTTTTTCCACCATCCTCTGGATTCCCCTAATCTGTCCCTCAATTTTTCTCAATCGGGGGAGAACGTCTTGTTTGGTTTCCTGGTTAATCATCGGGTTATACCTCCTTTTAAATTCGTAACCTTCCTAATTTTCATAAATGGACACACCGGATCTTTCCAGCCATCAAATGGAACTTGCCTTCTTGTTTAATGACATGTTCTAGGTTGTCCATCGCTTGCCTCGCCGAGTCTTGCGATCAGCCCCTTCTTTTTCTGTCTTCCCATGAACTTCGGGAGATCATCTTTGACGGTCTGTCTGCAGGCAGCACCGTGAAAATAGAAGGTTTTACCGTTTAAACTGCACCGGTACTGTGTGCTCTTTTTAACCTTGACTCCACACACCGTATTCATATACATCACTCATGTTAGCCTCCTAAGGAAATATGTTATACTTTTTTACCCCTTACCTGTATACAGTATAATCACATTTTATAAAATGTCAAGGGGGTAAGTTCAGGAGTTTCCCCAAAACTTCACATAGTTTTCCTCTAGATGTTGAATTAAAGAGGTATTGAGAAGATGGGAAAGGGGAAAGGGATTTTTCCGCGTGACACAGCTTAAGATTTTGAATAGAATTTGGGAAAGCTCCTGATGATGACCTAAAAGGGCCTGGAGGGCTCTGGTGAAGATTCCTTTTTTAATGCATATCCCGGGGTCTATCTAATCTCATTGTGTGGTCTTTGCGTTAATGGTATCTATGTTTGTATAGTGTTGAAGGTATTTGGATGAGTGAAACAAATCGCAAACATACGCCATACGATGTTCATAGTCTTTGAGGAATTAGACCTGTGCTCGCCATTATTCTCAACAGTCCTCTTTCTGTTTTGCTGGACACTTCACACTCCCATAGGAACAAAATATACAGCAATCACCTTGCTTTGGTCCTAGGGGAGCCTTACAATTGGGGCATTGATAAAAAATTTGACAAGTATCTGTTGGCATTGTTTCCTCTTTCTCAAAATCACATTGAGGACATTTCACTATGGACTTTAAGTGCATAATTACGTCTCCTTCTGGTAAGTTGCATTGGGTATATGACGTTTAACTTTGCAAATCCTTTTTCATTTGCTCAAATTCTTCCTTGGTAATCTCACCCCTGGCGTAGCGTCTCTTTAAAATATCTATTGACGTTTCTCTTGGAGTTTTCCGAAACGAACTATCATAACTCCTCGGTTTTGTACTTTGTAAAATAAAATAAACCACCACAACGATTACAATAAGGAATAGTATCCACATGAGTGTTCCTCCATACCAAAAATTCATCATATGCCCCCAGCCATGCATATGCCCCTCATCATTGCCATTGGCAAAAGCTATAACCGGCCAAATAAAAGATATCGCCCACAAGAAAAATAATTTCTTCATTGTCTTGTTCCCTCCTTTTGGCAAAATTTCGCCTGCCTACATTATAACATACCCAAAAATTCTCTAATGGCGTCCTCCAATGATAAGTTAAGGTAAATATGGCTAGTTGTCAACTTATATCCTATTTTATTTCACTATTCTAAGGTGCTCTGGCTCCTCTCTCAATTCTATTCCAATCTGACTTTACCATAGGTTTCTTTTACGTCTTTCCTTTTCATTATACCTAAGCGACCAATAGCTGGGCTTAAGCCTAAGGAACCCCACATAAGTAGACTGGCAAGGAAACCAGCAAAGCCGATTCTTCCCGTTCATCAGTTATGCTTCATATTTCTCCTCGTATTTCTGTTTGAGCATGGCCATCACGGAAGGGTCCGCCAAAGTGGTGGTATCCCCCAAAGCCCTACCTTCAGCGATATCCCGAAGCAGACGCCTCATGATCTTGCCGCTCCTCGTCTTGGGGAGCTCATGTGCGAAGAAGATATCGTCAGGTCGGGCTATAGGTCCTATTTTTTGGGCCACATGTTCTCTCAACTTCTGAACCATCTCGACTGATCCTTTAAAACTACTCTTCAAAGTTACAAAGGCGGCGATAGCTTGTCCTTTGATCTCATGGCTTTTCCCGATCACCGCGGCTTCCGCAACTGCGGGGTGGTCAACGAGGGCACTCTCCACCTCCATCGTGCTCATACGGTGACCGGCAACGCTCATCACATCGTCCACCCGTCCCAAAAGCCAGAAATATCCGTCCTCGCCCTTTTTGCATCCATCACCTGTGAAGTAAACACCGGGGAACCGTTTCCAATACTGCTCGACATATCGCTGAGGATCGCCGTAAATGGTGCGTAACATGGCTGGCCATGGTCTGGTTAAGACCAGATATCCTCCATCGGTGGGCTTGCCAGCCTCATCCACCACCTCAGCTTCTATCCCTGGGAAAGGTCTGGTAGCTGAGCCAGGCCTCAGAGAGGTTACTCCGGGAAGGGGAGTTATGAGGATCATACCGGTCTCCGTCTGCCACCAGGTGTCCACCACAGGACAACGTCCACCACCTATGTTCTGGTAATACCACATCCAAGCCTCAGGATTTATAGGTTCACCCACGGTCCCCAGCAGACGGAGTGAGGAAAGGTCATGCCTTTTAGGGTATTCATCCCCCCATTTCATGAAAGCCCTTATAGCGGTAGGTGCGGTGTAGAGTATAGTCACACCGTATTTTTCCACTATGGTCCAGAACCGGTCCTTATCGGGATAATTGGGCGCCCCTTCGTACATCACCACCGTAGCTCCGTTGGCTAAAGGTCCGTAGATGATGTAGCTGTGACCGGTGACCCACCCTATATCAGCAGTGCACCAGTAGACATCCTCGTCTTTCAAATCGAAGACCCATTTAGTAGTGATGTAGGTCCCCACCATATAGCCGCCGGTGGTGTGCACTACGCCTTTGGGTTTGCCAGTAGTGCCACTGGTGTGGAGGATGTAGAGGATGTCCTCAGCATCCATCTCCTCAGGCTGACAGTACAGAGGCGCGTTTTCCATAAGTTGATGCCACCATACATCTCTTCCAGAGGTCATGGGCACACGTGTGGCATTCATAACACCGCGATGGACTACCACCACATTCTTGACAGTCGGACAGTTCTGTAGCGCTTTATCAGCGTTATACTTGAGGTTAACTACGTTTCCTCGTCTAAAGCCACCATCAGCGGTGATGAGGACTTTGGCTTGAGCGTCGTTGATTCGGTCGCAAAGCGATTCTGCGGAAAAACCCCCAAACACTACGCTATGAGGAGCGCCGATACGGGCGCAGGCTAAAACGGAGATAACCATCTCGGGGATCATCGGCAGGTAAATGGTGACCCGGTCGCCTTTCTTCACACCCAGGGATTTAAGTACGTTGGCGAACTTACTAACCTTTCGGTAAAGGTCATAGTAGGTTAACACCTGATTTTCACCCGGTTCCCCTTCCCATATGATAGCAGCTTTATTTCGTCGCCAGCTGGATATATGCCGGTCAACACAGTTATAGCAAGCATTTATCTTGCCTCCTAAAAACCACTTGGCAAAGGGAGGAGTCCACTCCAACACCTTTTCCCATCTCTTGAACCAATGTAGACTTTCTGCCGTACTTGCCCAGAACCCTTCAAAATCCTTTTTCGCCTCCTCATAGACCCTATCCGACTGGACGTGAGCGGAGGAACGGAAAGATTCCGGAGGACAGAAAACTCGTTCTTCCTGTAAAAGGGTTTCTATTGCCTTTTTTGACATCCTTAATTCCTCCTAAATATGTGTGATTACTAATCATACCATTATGAACAGACTTTTGTCAATCATCTACGAGGTTTGATCATCTCATATTGTGGGTAAGTGAAGGCAAGCTCGGTCACTATCTTCCCCGCCTGATATACACATCTTTTGCCATCTCCTCATCCATGGCCACTTGAGTCTGACCAATTTGCAAAAGGTAAGAGGGAAATTTCTGAATTATCTGGATGGGCATTCCCGGTAAAATTCCCATAGCTATGAGCTTCTGAAGTTCTTTGTCATTCTTGCTATGAAGATACACTATTCTTCCCCTTTGCCCCGCATCCAGCTCAATTAAAGAAGAGACAATGGGATATATAGCCCGCTTGGTCTTTCCACAACATC
>NJBP01000018.1 GCA_005223085.1 Candidatus Aerophobetes bacterium Ae_b3b
AAATGCCTGACAGAGGAGATTGTTAGTCTGGCAACCCGATACGTCAGATATGGGCAAGAGCAGAATAACAGCACTACTCGAGATAAGGAAGGCTGGATAGTGAACCATAAGAGGGTTGAAAGAATCTGGAGAAAGAAAGGACTCAGGGTGTCACAAAGGCAGCCAAAGCGGAGCAGGCTTATGGCTAGAATGATGGCTCATGTATTAGACTTAAGATCTCGAATGCAAGGACCATGTGTGGAGTTACGACCTTATGGTAGCAAGAACGGAGGATGGAAGAGCATTTAAGATACTCACCATCATCGATGAATACACCAGGGAGTGTTTGGCTATTCTAGCTCGTCGTAGGATTACCTCTCAGAATGTTATCGAACAACTACTCTATCTATTTGTATTCAGGGGTGTCCCTGATGCATATTCTCATCTCAACTAATGGCCCGGAATTCACAGCAAGGGCCATACGTAGATGGTTGGACCATCTAAAAGTAAATACGCTCTTCACTAGAGCGAGGAAGCCTCTGGGAGACGAGGGTATATAGAGTCGTTTAATGGGAAATTAAGAGATGAGCTGCTTAATAGAGAGATATTCACAACATTGACTGAGGCGAGGGTGTTGATTGAGGAGTGGCGGAAGGAATACAATCAAGTAAGACCTCACAGTGCTCTTAATTACCGACCACCTGCTCCCGAGGCCATTGTTCCGTTGACTCTAACTTAACAAGTGGTACAATTAATGGGGACAGGTCACTACGCTGCATTCCCGCATAGTTTATCCGCCTTCTTTCTTCTTGGTGAGAGGCTGTATCCCTCTGGTCATATCTCCCTTTCAGCAGACCTTGCCGCAACACTCATATCCAGGGGACCAGGGTAACCACCAGATCCTCCCGGATTCGACCCGCCGAATGTTCATGGCAGATCTTGACCTGCCAAACCTTCTCCTCCGCCTGTCAATTTCTCCTCAGGTGGAACACGATTTTCATATACCATATTAAACCCTAAGGGTCCTCAAGTGAAGCACTCATAGATAGACAATTCATGGTCCCCATTCAAATTCCCACAGAACAGATTACCAGAAGTAGTGAGAATATACAAAAAAATTTTGGGAGTCTTTCCCCCTTATCCTATTGCGAAATCCCATCAAAGGAGATTCTAACCCATAGAAAATCTATTCAACTATCTACAGTCCCCGTTTCAACACTGGTTCAAGCAGATTATAAACTTTGGATGGCAAGGCCATGAACAGCTCACCATCCTCTAATCTAGTCTGTGACCTGCTACCGCTACAACCTAGCGAGATATTGATCTTGCCGGTAACTACGGGAATAGCAGTGCACTCACCACACATCGCACCCACACCGCCCAGAATGGCTTCTATTCTTTCTCCTGTAAGTCTCGTGGCAATTTGCACTAAACTCATAAGCTTCCTTGAAGTGCCCAACATCACAATGACGCTGGGCAAAAGAAGTTTATCATAAGGCATGGGGAAATAGATGATATACTTGTTCTCTAAGGGGAGTGTAAGGGCTGAATTTAGATAGTACAACGCAACCTCCTCACTTTTTGCATCGCCCCACTCAACCAGAGTTTTTGCCAAACCAAGAAGGTTCTTGTCCGATTTCGCATCTAATCCCAGATTAAATCGAGCTAAGGGACAGGAAATGTCGTCGTTTTGAGCATAAAACATATGACCATCTCTAGCTTGACCAACAAATAAACAGTGTTTATCAGCCCTTTTGACCCTAGGAATTCCAGACGGTTTGGTATTCGAAACAGCTATTCCGACCTCGTCAAACAACTCTTCCTCTCCTCAGAAGGAAATAACAGTTTTCTTGCCCATCAGCTCTTGTTCAGCAGCAGCGACAATCTCATCCCTGTCAGTATTCCACCTTCTGGTAACGAGCATACTGTCTCGAAGAACTTCACCCACAAGTCGTCCAAACTCCTCAAAAGAAAGAGTCCGAAATTCCCCTTTTGTATAGTCCCTCGTCAGCCTGGTAATTTCTGATTACTTGAAGATGACGTATCTTGATTTCATTGATTATCATCTTCTTCGAAATACATTTTCTCGGCCACCATATATGGAAAATTCTCCTCTCTTTCGTTGGGCTTAATGTGTTCAATCTTTCTGGCTATCCTTTCTGCATCTCTTCTCTTCTCACGGGATAAGAGCATTTGCCGTGCTCCCGCAAGGGCACCATTACCAATCCCAACTACCTTATCCCTTGCCCTAGGAAGCAGACCTATGAGGATAGCATTATCCGGGTTGATGAAGTTGCCAAAGGCCCCGGATAAATAGATCCTATCTATTTCCCTGAGAGTAATCGAATAGTACTCTATCAGAAGGTCCTGATCCAGACGTAGACCAGCCTTCGCTGTTATTAGCTGATATACATCCTGCTGGGAAATGCTAATATCAGGAGTAATGAAAAAACTCTCCTTTAGCTTTGCCTTCCTGCTCATAATCCCGCTCTTCAGTAGCTCCCCTAATAGATCAATCAAACCGGAACCGCAGATTCCCAGAGGTGGCTTATCACCAATAGTCTCGTACCGTACCCTGCCATTTACTATCCCGACATTCTTTATCGCTCCTTCGACAGCTCCAACACCGGAGTTTATTGTTGCTCCCTCATAGGCACCTCCGGCGGCACAGGAGGCGGTCAATATCCTGTTCTTATTACCAATAATAACCTCCCCATTGGTTCCAATATCTATGACCATAGATGGTCTCCTGTCCAAGTAGATCCCGGTGGAAATAATATCGGCCAGGGCATCTGCTCCGGCATGACCACCAATTAAAGGAACCCCATAAACGTTAGCCCTGGGATTAATCTTGAGACCTAGCTCCTCAGCTTTCCTGTTTATGGGCTCACAGGTCAAAGGCTCAAAAGGAATTATCCCCAAGGAAGAGACCTTAACTCCGAAAAAGATGCTGCGCATGGTGGAATTCCCTACGACCACAGCCTCATAAATATGATTGAGGATTTTCCCCTTTTCTTCAGCAGTCCTTCCAAGACCTCCGTTTATCCCTTCGATAACAATGTTTTGCAGCTCCCTCAGTCCATTTTTCTTTCTCATAGTATAGTCAATTCGCGAGATAACATCATCTCCAAAGGAGGTCTGAGGATTATTATCAACGAAAGCAGCTATCCTTTTACCCGATTCTAGATCGATTATCTGTGAAACAAGAGTGGTAGTACCCACATCTATGGCCAGGCCATAGATTCCATCTCTGGATTTGTCGAGCTCCCTATCTTGCCAGAAAACCTTATCATTTTTTCTGTAGACAAAAGGATCTAGCTTGACTTTATCCTCTATGGTGTCAGAGAGAATGGCATATCTACCTGTGCTTTTGATGAAGACGCGGATACTACCTCCTCGCAGAACTTTCGCCTGGCAAGCTAACCTCTCATTCCTGCCTAATTTGAAGCTTTTCTCTGCCTCTGTTCTTGGGCCTAAGATACCCTCTCCCTCAACTCTCACTCTGCATTTACCACAGAAGCCTCTCCCGCCACACTCCGAAGGTATCTCTATGCCAAGCGTTCTTGCAGAATCTAAAATACTCCCTTTTTCGGTCTCGATTCCCTGCTTGCCTTTCTTGAATTGAGGAAAAAATATCCTGGTCATCCTAGCCCCCTTCTTCATTCTACCGCCAAAATGGTCAGTCACGTCCATTTTTTTCTGTACTTTTCCTCCAAAATGAGGGATTATCCAAAAAGATGATTTTCAAAAGTCACTGACCAGTAATTGTAATTGGCTCTTTTGGAGAACCAATATTTTCCCGCAGAGGGTAAAACATTGACTAAGTCAAAAACTCAGCCTCTGTCAAGCCTTAACGAACCCGTTTTGCCTCCAAGATGAGAAAAAAATTGGAACAAGTCTGTTCTTTCTCGCATTAAAGAAAAGAGATGAACTCAACCAAGAATAAGCTTTTTTCTATTGAGAATCGATGCAGTAGAGGAGCTCTCTAGGCGCGGGCTATTGCAACGCCTGTATCAGGTTCTACCTTAAGGATTTGATTTTCGCCTTGAGGATTTCCCGAAAGCCCGCCTCATCTAACTGCTCAGAAAGATCGGAAACTCAAGATTTAGCAAAGTCTATTCCACAGAGTTTCTCGGTAAGATCAGCTACTTTGCGAGTAGAGACCCCATTGCTTTTCTCTTGCCTCCTACTTTTTTTCCAAATCTCGGATCCTGGATCCAATTTGCTCTAACTGGCTCTTTAAGACCTCCGACTGCTTCCTCAGATAATCAAGCTGTTGCTCCTGGGTCATCGTTCCTGGAGGGAGTGGTGCTCCTGGACCTGGAGGAGCATAAGGAGCTGCTCCCGGATATCCATAACTTGGGTAGGGCATTCCTCCATAAGGCGCATAAGCATATCCCCCTGCGTAGGGAACTCCATATGTTCCCTGGCCGTATTGCATAACTGCTCCTATTCCCCAGGGGCTGCAAAAACCTCTCCCTCCTCCGGTCATTGGGCCCATTCCCCTTGGGCCAGTTCCATCAAATCCTGGCATTTTTACCTCCTATTTTTAGCTCTTCTAGTCTTTTTCTGATGACATCCAGATCTCTGGTCAAACATCTTTCCTGGTCTTCAAGCATGACAATTTCCTGCTCTCTTGGCATTGTCCAGGGCCAACCCCATAGCCGTAGGGAGTTACTCCCCAATATCTAGGCCATCTCCAGCGCCAAGGATATCCCCAAGACCAAGGCCACATTTCGTTCACTTCCTTTCAATCTGCTTTACTGGCTTACCACTAGCGGTACTAGTAGGATGCCGTCCAACCCGGCTTTATCCTTAAGCCCCCTGTCGTCGGCCGAACCATGGCTCTCTCCAAACGGGATACGCAGGCAAATATTTGTGACAGCAAAAATAGCTGCTTTGGCTCTCATTAAATTCTCAATACCTCCTCCTACCCAACCGGCTATACTAGCAAGACAGTAAAGGAGACCCTGAGGATTAATTTCTATTCCTATCTCGGCAGCTCTGATGAGAGGAGAAGAAGCAAGTAATTTCAACTTTTTTCCTCTAATACTCTTTCGATTTTCTCTACTAAAGTTTTCTTGGGTACTACCCCCACCACCCTGTCCACGAGTTTTCCTCCATTGAAGAACAAAAGAGAAGGGATTGCCATAACCTGGTATTTTCCGGCCGTAATAGGATTTTCATCGACATCTAGTTTTCCTATCTTGATTTTTCCTTCGTACTCCCGGCCAATTTGCTCCACCAGAGGTGCTACCATAGAGCAGGGTGCACACCACTCGGCCCAAAAATCAACCATTGCGGGAAGGCTTGAATTTAGGACTTCATTATCCCAAGTTTGATCTGTCAAAGTGTTATCTGACATATTACTCTTCTCCCTAACTTCTTCCTAATCCTAATAATCGATCTATTCTTCCTTTATCAAATCCCACAACTTTTGTCGAGCCGATTAGAAGAACCGGCACACTCATCTGACCCGTCATTCTTACAACATCTTTAGCGGCATCCGGGTCCTCATCCACTCTCACCTCCTTCACTCTCACTCCCTTCTGGCGGAGATAACTCTTGGCTTGAGAGCACCAGGGACAGGAGCCTGAAGAGAATAGAATGACCCGGGGATAACTTTTCTTTCCCATATTAACCTCCTTAGGCCAAAAATTTTCTAATGGTAGTACCTCTCCCCCACACCCCTCTCATAAGCTTTCTGGGTGGGTCTTTTGAATTCAGCAATAATCTCACACCTTTCTCCCAACACGGTCTTTATCTTCTTTAAATCTTCCCTACTTGAAGACCGTGCAGATTCTTCTGCCGGAGGACGAATCACAGTGTTTAACTGGATCTTTTCTAGATTCATCTCCTTGATTACCTGAGCTGTCTTTTCTGTCTCCTCCAGGGAATCACTAAATCTACCTCCAGGGAAAAACCCAGTCTTCTAGAAGGTACCGGTCCGAATATCCTGACCTGCCGAAAGGACCAAAAATAGTACTTCAAAGGCTTCGCAGGACTATATCCCCTACCTTGCATCCTAGATCCTTTGCTATCACGGGACATTTTGCTTTGAGGAGAAAAAAGATAGGTTTATCCTCTTCAGAAAGAGTTTCATAATTTCCCTGTCCTTTGCTGATTATCAATTCAGCTCGATTAAAGTAAGCGCGAAACTCATTGGTAGCCAAGGAGAGAAAAGTTCCTGGTCCATCTGAACCGGAGGAGATGATTCTAGCTACTTTATCTATTCCGCAAAATAATGCGTCCTCTATAGTAGCATCATTTATGATGGGTTTTTCTCTCACCACATAGATTACCTTCTTGTTTAGCTTTTCTGTTATCAATTCTATCAGTATGCGGTCAAAAGCCACTTCACTGGAGTTATCCGCTATACATAAGAGCTCATCCGTATGCTCTAACGCCTTTTTAAATGAGATATAATCAAAGATGGCAAAATCTTGCTTCAGAATCTGCTCTATCTCTTGTTCAAGGTCAATATGAGTATTTACTCCAAAATCAATGATATTTCCGGCGATGGCTACCCTTATGCCCATAAGCAGGGGATCGTGTGCTTTTTCCACCCTCCCTCTAAGTTTAGGATAAAGCCTTATGGCAATTTTATTATATTTATCTTTGGTTTTCTTATAGGGATCGGATGAGCCTGCAATTCGGCGAACAATTTTATGGATTTTTCTTCCCATTTCCGGTGGGGTGCTGTTTAAGGGAATTTGGGGTAGCTCTTTTGCTATCTCATCCAGAACCTTTCTTTGTTTTTCCTCATCCTCTGTACCCATTCGAGCCGCCTCTAGCCCCTGCCTAAAGAAACAAGGGATACAATCCAGGTAAGTTTTCATCTTTTTCGTTTTATTAATGTCAATATTTCTGGCTCATTTGCCCTTATAGCGATGGTATGTTCAAAATGAGCAGAACGTTTGCCGTCCTTTATTACCACCGTCCAGTTATCCTTTATTGTTTTAACTTCAAAACTTCCCATATTGACCATTGGTTCTATCGCCAATGTCATTCCCATCTTGAGTCTTGGACCCTGATCAGGCTTGCCAAAGTTAGGTATTGGAGGCTCCTCATGAAGATGTCTCCCAATCCCATGGCCAACAAGAGCCCTGACCACCGAAAAACCGTTCTTTTCCACATGGGACTGAATAGCATAAGAGATGTCGAATAATCTATTTCCCACTTTTGCCTGTCTGATTCCTTTATAGAGAGCATCTTCGGTAACCTCTAGCAATCTATTAACTTCACCGCTTATCTCACCTAGAGCTACAGTAATAGCAGCATCTCCATAATATCCATTTAGTTTTACTCCTAAATCTAAACCTATAATATCCCCATGCTGCAGTTCGTAATCACCGGGAATACCATGTACAACCTGCTCATTAACAGAAGTACATAGACAGCAGGGGAATCCACGATATCCCTTAAAGGCCGGTCTAGCTCCTCGTCTGATAATCAAACTTTCTGCCAGCCTATCAAGCTCCTGCGTGGTTATCCCCGGATTGGTAATAATAACTTCCCGTAGCTCTGCAAGAACATCTGCTACAATCTGACCGGCTGCTCGTAGATAGCTTAATTCCTCCTCAGACTTTAAAGTGATCATTTGTTCAAATCCTTTTTAGCAAGTCACCTTCATCTTCGAAATAGATTTACATAGCAAAAACCATCCCACAGAATAATTTTTTTCTTCGTTTTAGAAGCTACAAACCTACCCAAATTCCTATCGGGTAAAAACAAAACCTTATTCTCTCCCTCGTCTTTCATCTATCTTAATTTCAACCTTTCCCCATTTAAAACCTTTTAAAGCAGATAGAGCTCCTTTGATAGTATTTCGAATAATTTTGGCGGCAAAAGGATTTAAAGCTAACATTTGTCCGTTTAATATGACCTGAGTAGTAGGCTTCGAGGAAACACAATCCTCTACGCTCTTTTTCCCCTGAACAATTTCTTTAGCCAGCCCGTAGCATGTTTTGTGCCCGCAGGATCCACAATTAAGATTAGGTAATTTAAAAGCTTTCTCTTCCACAAGATCAGTTATTTTTTCTATATCATTAAGGATACTGAAAACCGGCACCCCCAGCTTAATCTTTAAGGGAGAAATTGTAGCCGCACAAATCTCCAGTCCATCGAGGAGCCTTTCTGCTTCATGTGCATCTTTTAAACAAATAATCTTGGGAAAGGTTTTTTCTTTTTTAAATCCTTCCACAAGAAGAAAGTCAGCTTCCATGTACCCGGCTATATTCTCTAAGCTTTTTCTAGAGTTAAAAAATATGGCTGACTCACCAGACGAGATGGCAGCTACCTGCTTGGCATATTTCTTATGTTCGGCCGTATCGCTGTTAAGAAGATCAATACCTTTAGATGTATGTTTTATGGTAGCTACCTTATAATCTCTTCTACTCAACTCTTGAGCTAAACTGACTACCAATGTAGTCTTCCCACTCTTCTTGTAACCGATAATTCCCACCGCTTTCACCGAATCCTCCCTCACCGCCTTTTCATTGCTGCTCAAGGAGCCTCAACCCCTCCAGTTTTGCTTTCTTTGAGAAAAAGACTCTACCAATTCCACCAATTTTTCCAGAACCATTGGACTAACAGCATGCTCCATCTTGCAAGCATCTTCATTGGCAGTTTTGGGATCTACACCCAACACCTCAGTCAAGAACTTAAAAAGAGTCCGATGACGAGAACAAATTGCTTCGGCTAATCTCTTTCCTTGATCGGTCAATTGTATATACCCATATTTTTCATGACTTATCAGTCTCTCTTTGGCCAACGTTTCTAATGCTCCACTTACACTGGACATTTTAACCTTCAATTCTTGGGCAACGTTTTTAACACGAACCACTCCTTTATCTGTTTCTAGATTTTTTATAGTCTCCAGGTAATTCTCCATGCTAGACGTTAGGGTCTCAGCCATATCTATCACCTCCATATCAAACCGACTTTTCTAGCTAATCAGGCCAAAAATAAGATGAAGTAATCCGCCCACTCCCAGAGCCACAGCTAGCATTAAAGCCGTACTCTTCAGGGTATCTTTCACCCCTAGTTCTTTTAGAAAAACAGCAAAAGTAGCGGCACAGGGAAAGTAGATAGCCAACATAGCTACCACAGTAATGACTTGATAAAGATCCATAATGCCCTTATCTAACAAGGGAGCGAGCAGGCCAGTAGCTACATCCTTTCTTAAGAAACCCACCACCAACGAATAGATGGCTTCCTGGGGAAGTCCCAACCATCTCCCCAGAATTGGACCCAGTATCTTGGATAAGAAATCTGTGGCGTGTAAACTATACAGTATATTGACTATGAAGATTCCCACAAATACCCAGGGGATAGCCCCCAATAGAAATTGTTCTATCCTCAGGCGGGTTTTCATAAGGAGGTTGGAGATACGGGGCAATCTATAGGGAGGAATCTCTATGGCTATTTCCGGTGTTTCACCCTTTAGGATTTTGTTCAAAAGACTCCCCATACTAACGAAGATACCCATCAGGATAAGGTAGATCAAGCCTACCCAGAGTAAGCCAAAGGGTCCAATAATATTCAAGACTACTGCTGTTTGAGCCATGCAGGGAATAGATATCCCCAACAAGGTGAGCATCATAAACCTTTGTTTATCTGTCGTCAGGATCCTGGCGGCCATCACTCCGGGAACGTTACAACCAAAGGAAAGAATGACCGGGACTATGGAGTAACCATGAAGACCTATGCGGTGGAAAACAGTATCCACCAAAACAGCCAGTCTGGGAAGATAGCCTACGTCTTCCAGAAGAGTGAGGATGATATAGAAGACCAGAACTGCTGGCAGTACGATCCCTATGGGGACAAAAATTCCAGTGGTCAGGAGGCCAAAGGATTCGAGATAGCCAGTTCCAGGAGCACCGATTAGCATATCATGAACAAAACCATGAGGAAATATCTTTTCCACTGAACCACGAATGAAGTTATCATAAGGACCCTCAAAAAAAGGAACCATTAGTCCATCGGTTATAAATCCAGCTACGGTAATAAAGAGCTTAAACATTCCCCAGAGAATACCTGCCGCTATGGGTAGGCCGGTAAGAGGCTTCACTGTGGCATCCCCTAGTTTTTCCAGGAAGGTAGGATGTCTATGATGAACCTTTTGTACTCGGCTAGTGATAGCACCGGCCTGTCCAAACCTTGCCCTCAACATAATCATCTCTATTGGCTCACTGTGATCTTTTTCCACTTCTTGAACCGCCCCTTTCAAAATCTTTCGAGGTATTTTCTTTTTAAACTCTTTACTTCCCTCTAGGGCAAGGATTATCTGCCAGCGGGGTAGGGAAATTTTTTCCTCAATGTATTTGATAGCTCGTTCTATTTCGGGTTCAAACTCTATTTTCAATCCTATTTCCTCTTAATATTTTTACAATTAACTCTCGTAACTTTTTAATTCCTTCTCCACTCACAGCTACACTGGGAATCACCGGGATTCCTAAAGCTTGCTCGAGGTCCGGGGTATCTATCTCTATGCCTCGTTCCCGAGCTACGTCGATCATATTTAGATCAAGAACCATGGGTAAAGTTAACTCCTTTAATTGGAGGGTTAGGTAAAGATTTCTCTCTAAATTGGTGGCATCCACGACATTGATCACTAAATCTGTTGGTTCTCTCATCAAGAGATGGGCTGCTGCCTCTTCGGCCCTGTCCGAAGGAATAAGAGAATAAGTTCCGGGAGCATCAATTATCTTCACCTTTTTATTATCAATTATCATACTTCCTTCCAGGAACTCTACCGTTGTTCCCGGATAATTGGAGATAATGACCTTAATTCCAGTAAGACGGTTGAAGACCACGCTTTTTCCTACATTAGGATTTCCCATAAGGAGTATTCTCATCAGGTCACCCTCCTTATTACAACTCTACCTGCCATTCTCCGGCCAATGGCTATGCGAGCCCCCTCCACCTCAATCATAATTGGACCTCCCATAGGCTGAGTGGTTATCTTCTGGACGATCTTGCCCGGCATAATGCCCAGAGCTGCCAGATGTCGCTGCAATCCAAACCCCCCTTGGAGGCTCATTACTTGTGCTCTTACTCCCACTGGCAGATCCAACAAAGTTCCCATTTCCGGTGGTCCTGAGTCTTGAATTAGGCTGTCCTATCTTTATTAGGCAAGCCTAACATTAATTATCATAAAAGAATATTTTTTGTCCAGTGGCAAGGTGGGGACAGTGATTATTCTTGAGACCTAGGCGTCCGAAGCCTTTGGCTTAGCATCCATATTTATCAATGCTCTAGCCTCATCGGACATCCAAGAAAACTTGTGCCACCACGGCTTACTCACTATTCGAGCCAGGTTTTTGATTTGTTGAATTCTGGATAAAGCAATCTTCCGGAAAGAAGTTTCCAGACTGTCCCAATCTTTCGTAGCATCAACTGTGAAGGCCTCTTTGAAATAAGCCCGGCCACACATGGGTCCAGCAAAGAGGTCGGCCACAATCCCGTACTGGGCTGCATACTGCTCAAAGTCGACTGCTGCACTTAAGAGGAGCATTGGTCTATCAACAGCCTGGGCCATCGCTTCCGCCGTTGTCCTGATTGTTTTAGGGCTACTGATTTTGGTGATTTTGCCATTTTCTTCGACCCAGAGAACAGGGACTTGGGTTTTGTAGAAATGACCATAGGGGCCAAAGTCTTCAGCAATTTTTACCAGTCCCTCGGGGAGTCTTTTCGCCATCTCTACCTTAGACTCACCCGGTTTTTGAAGCAGTAAGACTTCGTTATAGAGAAGCTTACCAAGTTTCTGAGCTCTCTGAAAGACATCCCTTAACCAGTCAAGATTTTCTTCCCAACTTTCTTTGTGGTCGGGATCAAGTTTTATCAAAGTCTTAAAGGCATCAACTTTGTCGACGCAAGCCTCTGGATCAATGGAAAGTCGGGCAAGTTGTCCTTTCCCGCCGTCGATCGAAGTAGGATTGGTATCTTCCAGTCTTCCGATAAGCAGGACATTTTTGCCGAGAAGATCTCGAAAACCAGGACTTTCGAAAGCAAGCCGATTAAAAAGAGCCGCGGTCGAAATACCCCCCAGAGCTCGAGCAAATCTTCGACATACTTCTCTTACATCGTCGTCGGTAGCTGGTCTTTTCTCACCAACATGTTTCAGATAGGCGGTCGTTAGCTTAAGATAGGAATTATGTTGATCAGAAGCAAAAACATCCATAGTTCCGTCTGAAGCATATTTTGCCGCTGTTCTGAAGATATTCTCCTCTACCTCAACACCATCTGAATATTTTGCCCATGTAGGCATCCTTTCCTCCTTTGCAGTGGAAACTTGAACTCACGTTTGTCTATTTTATATGAAGAGTGAAATTCGTCAAGGATCGAATTAAGCTAGAAAATCTGGGTGTCAATCCATTTCTGGGAGAGGATTATGGCTTGGCTGATTTGATTTTTTGGTAGGGTAATAGACATGTCTTCCTTTATGCATAATTACTTAGGTTTTACTCCGCAGTGGGGGCAAACAGAGGCTTGTCCTGGTAGGGCTTGTCCACACTTACTGCAGAACTGCAGTTCTTTACCACAGACCTGGCAAAATGGAAAGGGTTTGGAGAAGCCGGTGTCACAATAGGGACAATGACAAGGTTTTTCCTTTGCTTCACTCTTTTTTGACTCATGCGGCTGACTCATCTCTTTCTCCTCTACTTTTGGACTTACTTAGCCTTCTTTTATAATTCTCGATGGCCTTGCGGAGAGCATCTGCCCCCAGATTAGAACAGTGTAGTTTATTCTTGGGAAGACCTCCAAGCTCTGTGGCCACCATTTTGTTGGTGATTTTCATAGCCTCATCCAGGGTCTTTCCCTTGGCCATTTCACTGACGATACTGGATACAGCAATGGCTGCGCCACAACCAAAGGTTTTGAACTTTACATCGCCAATACGACCATTATTGACTTTGATATAAAAGGTCATCAGATCCCCACATACAGGATTACCTACCGTCCCTTCCCCATCTGCATCGGTGATTTCACCTACATTCCGGGGATTCATGAAGTGATCCATCACCTTTTGGTTGTATTGAAACATCTCTCCCTCTTTCACTTAGAATCTATCTTTATTTCCCATTTTTTCCTAGCTTGAAATTCAGAACCCCTCATTATGTTTTACTGCCTTGACTTTTTGGTAAATTGGGAAATCCTTCTACCTCAAATTTATCCTTGATGAGCAACTCCTAATAAATATAATAACCTGCAGATTTTGTCAACAAGATAAATCCTCTTGGTTAGATTGCGTTGAAAGATTTGATACGTCCTAATGTTGACATATAGGCTTCGCAAGCTGGAGGACCTTCTTTACCTTCAACGAGAAAAACTTGCGTCTGACATCGGTTTGGAGGAAAAGGCCGATCACGAAAACTTGTCACTTTTAACTTTTCATAATTTTTGATTCCCTTAAGTCCTTCTGCCATACCCCAATCACTCCTGGAAATAACTTTCCCCTCAAGCTCAAGGCCGAAATCATCTCCCCACACTTCGATCATTCTTCCATCGGGCTCACACTTGAGGATTCTTTCTATTATCCTGAGCTCTCGTACTCTCCTTATGGCTGTTTCTTTGCCACAGACACGCTTTCTTTTCTTATCCCAGATCTGAGTGTCGAAGGCCCCCGTCCCTGATAAATAGCTCACAAATCTCGCCCTGGGACTTACAAGTTCATTCTTTCCAAAAAGTTCATCCAGGTACCTCTTTGCTGCCCCTCTGATATCAATCTTTTCCTGGAATTGGAAGTCAGAAGGCCGAAATATAAATTTTTTGAGGGAAATAACCTCTCCTTGTCTTTTTAATACCTTCAAATTTTTGAGCGCCATCTTGCATAACTCATCTTTGCTGATCCTCTTTTTTCTCAGGAGCTCATTTCTGGAATCTGCTTCAATAGTAATCTGAGCTAAGGGATGACCCCTTCGATCGACTCTCACCTCAGGAAGGGAAATCATAACCCCTTTTATCTTAACCTTCTCTCCAGAAAACTGGAGAATCTCAGCTATCTCATCAACTGCACTCGACCAGGCTTTTCGTTGAGAGGCAGTCAGAAGCTGTTTAGAATAACTCCAGATCTGTCTTCTCTGTTGAGCTGAATGAATAGACTTCGAAGTTCTGACCGAAGTATAGATATAACCCTCAGCCCCACTAACTGGACAGGCAATTATTTTGTACCTTAATCTAGCCTCAATCAGGTCTACCAGTCTTTTTTCTAGCTGCTCAATGGAAGCCCCCGAAAGAATCACTAGAACCCCGTCTTTAAGGAATTCTGTGAAAAAACTTCTCTCCTTATCCGTCAGGCAGTACTTCTTTGGCATAGCTTTGAGGCCTGCCTCAATCTTTTTTAATTCCTCGGTGCCAAGATCACCAGTGGGCCAACTGAGGGTGAAGTCATTGTCGGCAAAAATTATCTTTCTATTGAACATTGTCCGAATTGTCCCAATAATAAATGAACTTTCATACCAGGCTTTCCCCTATTTTTATTTTCGTTGGTATCCCTACTCTCCCTACGGCAAGACCCCCACAGTAGTTAGCAACCTGGGCAGATTTTTCCAGAGAATATCCCCTCAAGATCCCGTAAGCAAATCCGCCTAGAAAGAGGTCGCCTGCACCGGTAGGGTCCTTTTCGGGCAGGGGTCGAGTAGGAACCTCAAGTTCCTTTCCTCTTTCAATAATACTACAGCCGTCCTTTCCCTTCGTTAATAACATGATGGTCTTTCTTGAGACCTCTTTTACCTTCACAAATTGAGATTCCAGCCTATTTAACCTCAAAAAATCAATCTTGGACAGCACATCGTAAAATTCCGTGCTGGCCAAATCAACATGATAGACTTTCCCCAGTTGGTCTACTTTTCTAATGAGTCCCTGCACATCGCAGAAAATGACCTGACAAAGCGAGGATAACCTCTCGATGGTCTCAGGTAGAACTTCTCTGATGACTCCGGCGATGAGACCGACTTTGGATTTATATTGAATGTCTTTGGGGAAAATCGGCTCACAAATGCTCCTGACTTCCTGGACTTTCTCACTACTGTGGTATCGATTGACAAAGCAGGTAGTTGGCTTTCTGACCAGGATAGGTTTTTGGGGAAGTTCAGAGAAATACTTAAAGTCCGGACCAACCTTGGAGATTATGGTATAATTTACCCGAGCGTGACTCTCCTTTTCCTTGTTCTTTACTCTCCTGTTTAAACTCTCTAAGAGTCTGGAGATATAAGAGGGAGGTCCACCCAATCTAAGAAACTGTCTATCTTTCTGGACGATGATATCGTGAGTGCAATGTCCAGTGATGAGTATATCGAGCATACGCGTGTCCATTTTAAGCTCCTTTCTTACCTATTTTTTCGCATCAGTTTAGCTTAATACTTTTGTTGGAACAAAAAATCACCAATTTAGGAAAGCTTGATCCTATTATATGGAAAAATTCTCTTATTGAAAAGGCAAGATCCAGCCAAAAAGATTTTTCAGCAGCAAAGTAACAATCTCTCAGGCTCGTTTAATCGCACTTTTGGTAAGGTAATAAAAAAGTGCTCCCGCCAGAATAAGAGGAATAGTGCTCAATTGCAAGGCTGAAATTAGCCCTAAATGGTCAGCCAGCAGGCCTATTATCCCAGGAGCAGCCGCACCCACCAGGATGGATAAGCACTGGATTAGCCCATAGATTTTTCCGCGGACGTAAATCGAGGTTAGATTAGCCAGGTAAACGTTCTGAGGAGGGAACACACCTGAGTAAAAGACCCCAAAAAGAATCAGGAGTAAAGCTAAGTTAATAGGGCTGGCGGCCAGAGTCAATAGAAAAATGATGGGGATACCGGCAATAGTCGCTATCTGAATGACCAGCAAGGAGGAAAACCTATCTACCAGTTTACCACTGAAAAAGGATCCCATCATCCCTCCCATAGCTATAAGCACAAAAAAGTAACTAGCCTTTTCTAGGGGTAGACCTTTCACGTCCACCATGAAGGTGGGGATGAAATTAATCACTCCGTAAAAGCTTATGGTTAGAGCCAGGTTGGCGGTAAAGAAGATAACTAAGAGAGATAAAGTACCCTGGGACAAGGGAGGTGACTTTACTTCGGCTTTATCTTGCCAGTTCTGCCCTTTTGTTAAAAAACTGAGTGATCGGAAAAAAAAGGGAGCGAATACCAGACCCGGCCAGGCAAGAATAAAAATCATCTGTCGCCAGGTTAACATCCTGCCGGCTAGATAAGATACTCCTGTAAGCATGACTGTCGATCCTATCCATCCCCAGAGCATAAAAGTACCTAGAACCTTACCTCTTCTTTTAGAGAATAAATGCATAAGCAAGGCAAGTGTGCTGGGATGAAAAGTGCTGGCCCCTGCACCCACCAATGCCGAGGCAAGAAGCAGTTGCCAGTAAAAGCTGCTTTTACTACAGAGCATCAGAGCCAGAGAAGCAATTAAAAATCCTCCACTTAAGATGATTCTTCGGCCAAAACGGTCACCTAAATAGCCGGTAATAAAAGAACCCAGGCCAGTGACGATGGTAAAAGAAGTGACCAGAAGGCCTGCCTGAATATAATTTAGCCCGAATTCCTCTTTAATGAGAGGTAGAAGAACTGGAAAGATAAACCAGTACATATCACTTAAGGCATGGGCGTAGGATGATGACCTCAAGATATTTACGGACAGATTTTTTCTTCTCTTTCTGGAAGATATCATACCGGTATTCTCTATCTTTATATTTTCACCTTTTGCTGTTGGGCCTCTTAATAGGAAAAGATAGTACAAAAAAGTGGGCAAGCTGATTCCTTGCCCACTGATAGAGCAATCGCGGAGGCTCTAAACTAACAGAGATTGGTCAAGTTGATTTCCAGCAAATATAGAAAGTTAGTGATGTCCTTTTTTAAAAAGGTCAAGAAATCTATCTTCGTATTCCTCAAATATTCCCCATTTATCCAGTTCAGCTTTTAGCTCAATTGCTTGGGATCTATCTTTAGCCGCCTGCTTGAAAAGGTTCTCAATTCTATCTTTTGCTGATTCAGGAATTTCACTGCGATCTTTAAGACCTTTTTTCATCTCCTCAATTTCTTCACTACTTATAGGCTTTTCTAATTTCTGGTGAGTCTTGATAAATTCGTTAAGTCTTTCTTCGGTTTGTTTAGCGAGAAGGTTAATTTCTTCCATGTCAATTTCAATGCCTAACATCCTGGTCAAAATGGAAAGTACCGCCTGAGAGGATCTGGGATTTTCTATTTGAGTGGTATAATAAGGAATTTCCCCTAGGAGGCAAATGCCTTCCATATCTCTTTGTTTGACCACTCCTAATAAGAGTCCATTCATGCCGCTAATGTTGCCTTCCCTCATTAGCGTTACCTTAAATTTTTTAAGGTATTCTTTTAACTTTTTATTAGTAGCTACAGCCAAGACTCCCGGAGGTTGTGTGTGGTGAATAGGGGCCGGGGCGGCGGCGGCCGTATAAACTCTTTTGACCTCGAACAACTGGGCGACATCCAAAACTTTACTAGCAAAAGCGAGTTCTTTGTCCGGTGGAGGTTGAGCTTCCCCCAGAAAGATGATTAAGTCACGTCGAACTTCTCTGTTCTTCCAGTAAAAGAATGTGCTTTTCGGCAGTTGTGGCAAGATAATTTCCTCCTTCCTTATCCATACATCCGTCAAGTAGAAGAAATCCTCTGATTTTATCTCTGCCAAGAGAGTGGATTTCAATTTCTTTTTCAGATAACTAGCCACTCCAGTTGCCACATACCCCATACCAGGCCAAGCAGCTATCAGACAAGGATTTTCAAGCTCAGGTTTTCGGTAAAACTTGATGTTCTTCATGGTATGAAATAACCGTATTGTCTAAAGTAAATTTCGAGGCAACGTTATCTTATCATCATCGAGCCCCCTTGTCAAAAATGCGAAAAGGAAACAATGCTGGTAAAAATTGGCTAATTTTCTTCATATGCTCTGGTATGATGATGTTGCAGTAGTTAAATTTTTGGGTATAATGTTGAAGAGGAAAAGGCAATTGTTAAAAGAAAGTAATCGAGTTGGTAAACCCTCCGTAGGACGGGCCATCAAGTTTACTTTAGGGGATACTTATCATAATGCAGGTATGGTTATCCTTAGTAACTTATTCTGGACAGCTACCTTCATTCCCTGTCTATTAGTGGGTCTCGAGATCAGAAAAAATTTCTCCCCTTTACTTCTTCTTTTGCTGACCGGATGCTTTCTTTTAACTTCTCCTGCACTGGCGGGGATATTTGTTATTTCCCGAAAGATTGCCATAAAAGAGCACGAAATAGAGATGAGAGATTTCTTTACTGGGATAAAAGATCACTGGAAGAAAAGCCTTATCCTGTCTCTTATTTGTGTGATAATCCCTTTAGTAGCTGGATCTTCCTTAATGTTCTACGGACAATTGGCTAGAACTAGCTCTTTGATTGTAATTCTTTGGATAATCAACGTTTGGATATTGATCTTTTTCTTCCTGGCTCAAGTTTATTTCTTTCCCCTTATGATAGGGCAGAAAATGGGAATACGTCAAATCCTAAGGACTTCTCTTTTACTAGCTTTGAATAATGTTGGGTTTACCTTGGTAATTCTTCTCTTTGAAATAGCTATTCTTTTGCTTTGTTCTATTACGGGAGTTATTTTTCTGGCAGGAGTGAGTGTAATTGCTCTTCTTCAAAGCAATGCCTTCACTGAAGTAGCCAAAAAATATACCGGGGAGGAGATAAGAAAAGAGGTGAAAAGAGGAGAAGAGGGCCCAAAAAAAACCTTGAAAGATGTTATTCGAGATACCTTTTTCCCCTGGAAATATGATTGAGGACGCGTGAGAGTTTTTTATGAATTCGATGTTTGTTGAGCTGGGGAAGAATGACGAAAAGACAAGGACTGTCCGAGAAACAGTGTGCACAGAAAGACTAGGAAGAATCAATCGAAGCTTGTTGCCCGGGCTAATCTTTCGGCGAAAGTACCCACTTCGCTTAGCAGGTTTTTGCTGTCCCCATATTTTTCTATTCTTTTAACAATGGCACTGCCCACAATTACTGCGTCGGCTAAAGAAGCAGCTTTTTGGGCTGATGAGGCTGAGGAAATCCCAAATCCTATCCCGATAGGCTTTGAGGTAAGCCCGCGGATCTTACTTATCAATTCTTTTAGATCCTGTTCTCCTTTTCTCTCATCGCCAGTTATGCCGGTATAAGAGACACAGTAGATAAATCCTGTACTAGAGGCTGAGACCAGTTTTATCCTCTCTTCCGAGCTAACCGGGGTAAGGAGAAAGATGAGGTCAAGGCCATTTTTATCCGCCTCCTTTTTTAGATCATTGGCCTCCTCAGGGGGAAGATCGGCAACTATTAATCCATCGAGGCCTGCCTGAGAGCATCTTTTTACAAATTCTGCTTCCCCGAATTTAAAAATGGGGTTGTAATATCCCATTAGAATGAGGGGAATTTCTGTCTTTTGGCGCAGTTCTCTAACTAATTCCAGAATTTTAAGAAGAGAAATTCCTTCCTTTAACGCTCTTTGAGAAGATCTTTGAATTACCGGCCCGTCGGCAATGGGATCAGAGAAGGGAACCCCTAGCTCTATGGCATCTGCTCCTCTTTTCTCCAGTTCCAATACTAAAGATTTGGTGAGGTCTAAATTGGGATCCCCGGCCGTTATAAAGGGGATAAAAGCCTTTTTTCCTTCATAT
The DNA here is from genome assembly GCA_005223085.1 of Candidatus Aerophobetes bacterium Ae_b3b. Classification (GTDB taxonomy): domain Bacteria; phylum Aerophobota; class Aerophobia; order Aerophobales; family AE-B3A; genus AE-B3B. Next base: position 19,646 of record NJBP01000018.1, read on the forward strand.
TTTAGTTTTTTAAACCTTGCCTCGAGGCGACTCATTTCTTACTCACTTCCTCCAGATCTTTGTCCCCCCTTCCCGAAAGATTAACTATCACGATTTCATCTCGATTCAGCCCAGGGGCAAGCCTCTTGAGGTAGGCAATGGCATGGGCGCTTTCTAAGGCGGGAATGATTCCCTCTATCTGGGAAAGCCATCGAAAAGCCTCTAATGCGTCACTATCGGTAACCGTATAGTATTTAACTCTGCCACTTTTCTTAAGGTAGGAATGCTCTGGGCCGACCCCCGGATAGTCCAGTCCGGGGGCTACTGAATGGGTAGAGCGAATCTGACCATTTCTATCCTGCAGAAGATAACTTTTGCTTCCATGAAGCACTCCAATGCTTCCCTTGGCTAAAGTTGCTCCATGGCGAGGGGTTGATAGCCCTAATCCCCCTGCTTCGATTCCGATAAGCTCCACCTCCTCCTCCAAAAAAGGATAGAAAAGTCCGAGGGAGTTACTTCCTCCACCCACGCAGGCAAGTAAATAGCCGGGGAGTTTTTTTTCTTTAGCTAAAATTTGATGCTTGGTTTCTTTTCCGATGACCGACTGAAAATCACGCACCATCATAGGGTAAGGGTGAGGACCTACTACTGAGCCTAAGACATAATAGGTGCTTCTTATATTGGTTACCCAATCTCTCATAGCCTCGTTGATAGCCTCCTTTAAGGTGCAGCTTCCAGAAGATACCGGTATCACTTCCGCTCCTAAAAGTTTCATTCTCGATACGTTGAGCCTCTGGCGCCGGATATCCTCATCTCCCATATATACCTGGCAGGGTAGGCCTAAAACAGCTGCTGCTGTGGCGGTGGCCACTCCATGCTGACCGGCTCCGGTTTCAGCAATGATACGGGTTTTACCCATTTTTGTTGCCAATAATACCTGTCCCAGGGTGTTATTAATCTTGTGGGCGCCCGTATGGGCTAAATCCTCTCTTTTTAGATAAACCTTGGCTCCCTTTAAATCATGGGTTAATCTCTCAGCGAAATACAATGGGGTAGGACGACCAGCATAATCTCTAAGATATAGTTCCAGTTCGGCCTGAAAGCCATTTTTATCTTTTTTTGCCTCCAGATAGGCCTCTTCCAGCTCGTGCAAAGCCGGCATCACCGTCTCTGGGACAAACTTTCCTCCGAACTCCCCAAAATGTCCCTTTTTGTCTGGGAAATAATAATTCATCCTGCCTTCCGTACCATCTTCACCAGCCTCTCCAGTTTTCCATAATCCTTCTTTCCTTCTTTTGATTCCACCCCGCTACCTACATCCACTGCGTAGGGCCTAACCTCACTTATTGCTCTGGCAACATTGTCCGGATTTAGACCGCCGGAGAGAATAAGGGGAACCCCAATCCCCTTGACCCTCCCGGCAATTTCCCAGTTGAAAGTTTTTCCTGTTCCTCCTGGCCTGCCCCGAAGATAGGTATCCAGAAGGTATGCGTCCACTTTATAGCTCACAGCTTTTTCTAGTACGCTCTCGTCCTTAACCCGAAATGATTTTATGACTTTTTGCCTGAACCCCTGGCAATAGGCGGGGGATTCTTCTCCGTGAAATTGTAGAGTGGTTAGGCTACATAGATCTGCTATTTCCTTCACTTTTTCCTTATCCTCATCGACAAAAACCCCTACCGTGGAAACAAAAGGGGGAAGAAATTTAACAATCTTGCATACTACCTCAGGCCCCACTCTTCTGGGACTTTCAGCGAAGATAAAGCCTAAAGCGTCGACTTTTAAATCTGCTGCCCACAGGGCATCCTCTTTGTTGGTTATTCCACAGATCTTAATGAGGGTCATTTCCTAAAAGCTTCTTTAGCTTTTTGCCTATATTTTCACTTCTCAGTAAGCTCTCACCTATCAAAAAAGCATCTACTCCTGACTTTTTTAATCTTTCAATATCTTTTTCATTTTTAATCCCGCTTTCGCTCACCACGATCTTATGAGTCGGGATCTTTTGCATAAGGTCAAAAGTAACTCCTAGATCCACTTTAAGAGTTTGAAGGTCACGGTTATTAATACCAATAATATGCGCGGGAAGATCCTTAATCTTCTGCCACTCCTCTTCCCGGTGAATCTCCACCAGGCAGTGCATATCTAGTTCTTGGGCCAAATCCAAATAACTTCTTAACTTTTCTCTTTCCAGGATGGAAGCAATTAAAAGAACAGCATCGGCTCCCAGAGCTCTTGCCTCGTAAATTTGATACTCGTCTATGATGAACTCCTTGGCTAGTATGGGTAAGGAGCTAACTTTTCTAACCTCGACTATATTCTTTAGGTCTCCTCCAAAAAACCTGCGATCAATCAGTATGGAGATAGCTGAGGCACCGTGTTTCTCATAGATCCTGGCTAATTTCCCAGGATTAAAATCTCTCACTAGAGTCCCGGCTGAGGGGGAGAATTGCTTAATTTCAGCAATGATATTAGTTTTTCCCCGACATGAGATACTTTCTTTGAAATTATTACCCTGAGCCTCATCAGTTATTCTTGATTTTAGAGCCTCTAAAGGAACTTTTCTTTTTCGCTTCCTCACTTCCCTTATTTTATTTTCTAATATCCTTGATAAGAGCAAAAAATTCCTCTCTTTTAATTGCGGGTAAAATCAATCAACGCTTCCAGTTTCTTTTTAGCCCTTCCTGAGTCAATAGAATTTGCCGCTATCTGGACTCCTTGCTCCAGATCTTTAGCTAGGTCTGCCGCTACCAGACAGGCAGCAGCATTAATGAGGACAATCTCTCTTTTGGACCCCTTGGCACCTTCGAGAATATCTTTGAAGATGCGAGCGTTTTCTTGTCTTGTGCCTCCACGTATTTCATCGAGACAAGCTCTTTTTATCCCAAAATCCTCAGGCTGAACATAGTAGGTGTTTATTTTGTTCTCCTTAAGCTGAGTTATTTTTGTTCTTCCACTAATGCTAATCTCATCAAGTCCATCCTCTCCCCAGACAACGAAGGCGCCCTTCACCTCTAGGTTTCTTAATACTCTGGCTAAGGGCTCGGTTAAAGAGGGCTGGTAGACACCCAAAAGGCGGACGTTGGCTCCCAGGGGATTGGTAAGGGGACCGAGGATGTTAAAGACTGTTCTAATCCCCATCTCCTGTCGGGGCGAAAGGGCATATTTCATAGCTGGGTGAAATGAGGGAGCAAAAAGAAAGCTGATTCCTACTTTGTCCAGGCACTCCCTCACCTTTTCTTTGGATACAGTTAATTTTACCCCTAAAGTTTCCAGAACGTCGGCACTACCACATTGGCTGGAAAGAGCCCGGTTGCCATGTTTGGCTACCACCAGGCCTGCTCCCACTGCAACAAAGGCAACCACTGTGGAAATATTGAAGGTATTAAGGCTATCTCCCCCGGTGCCGCAAGTATCGACTAAGGTGTCCCTTTCCAGACTGAAAGTATCAACTTTTTCTTGCATAGCTTTGGCAAAACCAGTAATCTCCTCTACCGTCTCGCCCTTCATTCTAAGAGCAGTAAGGAATGAGGCAATCTGAGCGGCAGTAGCTTTCCCCTCCATTATTATATTCATAGCTTTTCTTGCCTGTGGTTCTGTTAAGTTGTTGCCTTCCGCCAGGATTTTTAAAGTCTTCTTGATCATTTCCACTCCCAGCCGTTCAAATTGGAATTTGCCAGGTTCTGAGATGTATACATTCTATAAGATTAAGGAAATTCTTCAACAGCGCCTTGCCTGCCTTGGTTAATATGGATTCAGGATGAAACTGCATTCCAAAGACAGGGTACTCCCGGTGTCGGACGCCCATAATCTCGTCTTTGCCAGTCCAGGCAGTTTTTACCAGACAGGTGGGTAGGCTATCATTTTTAATGATCAAGGAGTGATAGCGGGTAGCCACAAAAGGATTCTCCACTCCTTGGTAGATATCTTTTCCATAGTGGTGGATAAGCGAGGTTTTTCCATGCATCAAATTTTCTGACAACACAATTCTTGCCCCAAAGACTTGCCCAATACACTGATGGCCCAGACAAACCCCTAGAATGGGTAGTCGGGGCGCAAAATATTCTACTATCCTGTTAGACATCCCGGCCTCTTCCGGTCTACCCGGACCAGGTGAGATGAGGATACTTTCCGGTTTTTTCCTTTCTATCTCTTTCAGGCTAAGGTAATCATTTCGGTAGACTTCGGTTCTTTTCCCCAACTCTCCTAGATATTGGACCAGATTATACACAAATGAGTCGTAGTTATCTATTACCAGAATCATTCTATCCCCTCTTCAGCTAGCTCGATCGCCTTGATGAGGGCTTGGGCCTTATTTAGTGTCTCTTGGTATTCGGACCGAGGATTAGAATCAGCGACAATTCCTGCTCCTGCCTGGACATAGGCAAATCCATCTTTGATGAGGATGGTACGAATTATGATACAGGTATCCAGATTTCCCGTGAAACTAAAGTATCCTAAGGATCCGGCATAGGGACCTCGTTTACAGGGCTCAATTTCTTCGATAATTTCCATGGCTCTTATCTTAGGGGCTCCAGAGACAGTCCCGGCGGGAAAACTTGCTCTCAGAAGATCGTATTGATCCATCTCTTTTCTTAATTTTCCCTCAACGTGGGAGACAAGATGCATGACATGAGAATATTTTTCGATGCCTAATAATTCGGTGACTTTTACGGTGCCACTTTCACAAACCCGGCCCAGATCATTACGGCCCAGATCTACCAGCATTATATGTTCCGCTCTTTCTTTGGGGTCGGCCAGAAGTTCCTGGGCTAGACGCTCATCTTCGGCCTCATTTCTTCCCCTGGGCCTGGTTCCGGCAATGGGCCGCAGGATAACCTCATCTTTCTCTTTTCTTACCAGAATCTCCGGAGAGCTTCCTATTATCTGGAAATCCCCGCATTTTAGATAATACATATAGGGAGAAGGATTAAGAGATCTTAAACAACGATAAATATCAAAGGGGGAAGTATTTACTTTTCTCTTTAACCTTTGAGACAGAACTACTTGAAACGCATCACCCCGTTTTATATATTTCTTGGCTTTTTTTACTCCCTCCATAAAAAGCTGTGGAGTAAGGTTAGACTGAATATCAGTCTTTTTTTTCCTTTGGGTGTACTTCAGACTGGTAGAGGAACCAGAGGGAAGAGGATTTTTTAGTCTAGCAACTACTTCTTCTATCCTTTGCTTGGTCTTTTCATAGGTCAGGTGAGTGGGTTCTTTCCCATCTAAAAAGGCATGAGAGACAATCTTTATCTTATGATCGATATGATCAAATATGAGCAGGGTATCGCTGAGCATAAACAAACTATCGGGAAAACCTAGATCATCCTTGTTTAACGGGGGAATCTTTTCCCAGAAGCGTATCATATCATAGCCTAGATAGCCTACCGCTCCCCCCGAAAAACGGGGCAGGCCGGGAAGATTAACTACCTTGAACCTTCCTATGATCTTCTTTAGGTTGTGCAAAGGGTCCTTCTGGCAGGTTAAAGCAATATTTTTCCCCTTTTCTATTATGTGGATTTTTTTCCCTTTACTTTTGAAGATTATTCCCGACCCGCTCCCTAAAAAAGAGTATCTTCCTAATCTTTCTCCTTTTTCCACACTTTCTAAAAGATAGGAAAATTCCCCCTCATCGAGTTTCTTAAAGGCCGATACCGGTGTCTCCAGATCGGCGAGAATTTCTCGATAAACCGGGATCAAATTCCCTTTCTTAGATAACTTTTTAAATTCCTCTTCTTGCGGGTAATACAATTTCATCCTTTAAAGGGATTCCTTTGCCTAGGAGAGGAGGATTTCCCCTGGTGACTCCTCTAACTTTCCTTTATCTCAGGTAGCGACTTTAGTGCTTCTTCGATTTTTTCCTGTGGATATTTGTAGTCCTCCAGTTTGCCTTCAAAATAAGCCTGGTAGGCGCCTAGGTCAAAGTAACCATGGCCAGAATGATTGAAGACAATTACCGTCCCTGGCTTGGCTTTTTTTGCCTCTTCGATTACCGCTTTGGTAGCATGGGCTGTCTCGGGTGCTGGCAGAAATCCTTCTGTCTGAGCGAACAGCAAAGCCGCCTCGAATACCTCTTTCTGGTGATAAGCCTGCGCCTCCATTAGCCCTAATTTCAGTAGATGGCAGAGAATAGGTGCATCGCCATGATATCTCAGCCCTCCTGCATGAATAGGAGGAGGAACAAAAGAGTGTCCCAGAGTAAACATCTTCACTACCGGTCCCGTTCCAGCCGTATCTCCAAAATCATACTTATATGGACCTCTAGTAAGACTAGGACAGGCCGTGGGTTCTACGGCTATAAACCTTATCTTCTCACCGGCAAGTTTCCTGGGAAAGAAGGGAAGAAAGAAGCCACCAAAGTTACTTCCTCCTCCTACACAGCCAATCATTATATCTGGCTTTTCTCCCGCTTTCTCTAGTTGTTTTTCCACCTCTAGGCCCACGATAGTTTGATGAAGAAGAACGTGATTCACCACGCTTCCTATGGAGTATTTGGTATCTTCATGAGTCGCTGCATCTTCTATTGCCTCGGATATGGCAATTCCCAAACTACCAAGGCAGTCTGGATCTTCCTCTGAGACTTTTCTGCCGAAATTTGTCCTATTGGAGGGAGAGCGAAACATCTCTGCTCCCCAGCTTTGAGCCAAGAGCCTTCTGTAAGGTTTTTGGTCGTAACTTATCCCTACCATATAGACAGTGCATTCTAGTCCGAACATCTTACATGCAAAAGCTAAGGCGCTTCCCCATTGGCCAGCTCCGGTCTCGGTAGCCAGTCTCTTAATCCCTTCTTTCTTGTTGTAATAGGCCTGGGCAATGGCTGTATTCGGCTTGTGAGAACCTGGTGGGGATAGGGATTCATCTTTATAATATATTTTCGCCGAGGTTCCTATGGCCTCCTCCAGCCGATAGGCTCTGCGTAAAGGAGTGGGGCGGTATTGAGTATACACCTTTAGTACTTCCTCAGGTATCTCAATGCGAGGTTGGGAAGACATCTCCTGCTCAATACAAGCCATGGGGAAGATTGGCAAAAGATCTTCTGGAACTAGCGGCTTCTTAGTGCCAGGGTGTAGTTCCGGGGGTAGGGACCCTGGTAAATCTGGTAGTACATTGTACCATGCTTGGGGCATTTCCCTTTCTTCCAGTAAAATCTTTTTTTCAGTCATACTCTTTCTCCTTATTCTTTAGTTTTTCTTCTGTTTTCTTCGGACTATCAGTCCTTTTTTCTCTCCAAATAAATATCTGGCTTTCTCCTTGCCTCTTGGACAACCTCTTTCTTATTCTGACATATCCTCTCCTGGTCTTTTTAATTTTTCCTCAAATTTTCTCCCTGTTTTAATCCCTCTTTGCTAGCAGGATATTTCCAATAAAAAAACCGAGCAGGAAGCCCGATTTTAAAAAATATCCACTCACCTCCTCTCGTCTCAAGCTTATCTCGTCTTTAAAGATTTAGAAATTACTTACCGGATTGTACTTTTCCATACCGGGAAAAGATCTCCGCTTTACCTCTTATCTTGATGGCAGATACATGTTCTGTAAACTGACAGAACCAGACCTCACCTTCATCCAATTTCTCGGTATGATGAACTGTGGTCTCTTTTCCTCGAGTTAAGCCAATGATGGTTACCCCGTTTTCTAGCGCTTTCACTACCATAAAATCAGCTTGCACTATTTCTTCCATCATCCAACTCTTCGAGATACATTATAGGAGTTTTTTCTTTCCCGTCAACCCCGTAAAGGGCAAAAAAATTGATTCCTCCCATCCGACAAAGATCTTTATCTTTTAGAGATCTGGGGTCTTGCTCTGGCTCCTCTTAGTCCTGGTTTTTTCCTCTCCTTCACCCTGGGATCACGGGTTAAAAGACCGGCCTTCCTTAGAGGATTTCTAAGTTCTGGGTTAATCTTCAAAATGGCCCGGGAGAGGCCCAGTCTTATGGCTTCAGCCTGACCGGCTAGACCCCCTCCTTTAACGTGAGCTTCGACATCAAACTTATCCAGAAAACCTACCTTTTCTAGAGGCTCCCTTACAATTTTACTGTTAACCTTACGGGGGAAATAGTTTTCTAGATCCCTCTTATTCACAGTAAGATTTCCCTGGCCCGACTTTATCTTGACCTTAGCGGTTGCTTTTTTTCTTCTTCCCACAGCGTAAAAACCTTCCTTCATTGGTCACTCCTGAATTTTGTCTTAAAGGGTATCACAATTTTTAACCCGGTCAAGAGGAAATGAGGCAGGCAACTTCTTAAGGTTTATTGGAGGAAGCTTTTTCTGGGGCAGCTTCAGGGGCCAGGTATTTAAAAAACTTTGAATCCAGGGGGACTACGATAAGCGTCTTTTTGGAAAGGGTTTCCCGGTAAGTTTCCAGGGTCTTTGAAAAGTTAAAAAAGTCAGGATCCTGCTCATAGGCCTGGGCATAAATTTTGGTGGCCTCGGCATCAGCCTCTCCCTTTATCTCCTGGGCCTTCCGATAGGCCTCCGACCTTATCCGTGCCAGTTCTTTTTCCATCTCTCCCAATATTTTGGCTTTTTCCCCCTCTCCTTCAGAGATGTACCTATTGGAAATCCTGTTTCTTTCGGCTTTCATTCTGGCAAAAACTGCCTCCCTGTTGGCTTTGGGAAGATCTGCTCTTTTAATTCTCACATCAATTACCTTTATTCCGTATTCCCTGGCCATCTGGTCACTCTTTTCATTAACTACCTTCATGATCTTCTCTCTTCCCACCTCTATTCTTTCTATCTCTCTTTTTACCTGTTCTTCCTCGGGAGTTATTTCTGCGGACAATATTTTTCTATTAGAGGTTCTCACAGTATCCATTAAATTGTATTTACCCACTTCTTCTCTTAATACCGAATAAATAATATCGTCCAATCTTGAGTGTGCTCCAGGCTCGTTTCTCACCGTCTTCATGAATAGGAGTGGGTCAACTATTCTCCAGCGGGCATAATTATTGAGAAATATGTACTTTTTGTCTTTGGTAACACATCTTCTCGGTGCGGCGTCGTATTCAAGCAGTCGGTCTTCAAACTTGTGGGCCATCTGAATGAAGGGAATCTTCATGTAGAGACCCGGCTTTTTCAGCACTTTAATGGGTTTTCCCATTTGGGTGACCACCACCTGGTTGGTTTCATTAACGGTAAAGAGGGCCGAGTTAAGGGTTAAAAGCCCGATAATTACGATGATGATTTCAGCTATAGCAGCTCCACTTGGTCTAGTAATCATTTTTGCCTCTTTCCCTTATTCCCCACCCCTGAGTGATCCCTCCAGTCCTTTTCCTCTCAAGTTCAGGAACTTTAGAAGACCCTCACGGGGCTCGGCCATAATCACCTTCTCAATATCGGGAAGAATCTCTCTCATTGTCTCCAGGTATAATCTATCTTTGGTTATGATTTTAGCTTCCCGGTAAGCCTTTAGCCTTTCCAAAAATCTTTTTGCCTCACCCTGACTATGTTTTACTCTTTGTACCGCATATGCCTCTGCTTCTCTTATCGTCTTTTCTGCTTCTCCCCCGGCTCTAGGAACCTCCGTATTATATTTTCCCAGGGCCTCGTTGACCAGTCTTTCTCTAGCCTCTTTAGCGCTGGCTACTCCCTCGAAGGCCTCCTTTACCTCACCGGGAGGATGGACATCCTGTAGTTTTACCGTCACCACATGAATCCCGCTCTCATAATGGTCTAAAATTCTCTGAAGTCTTTTTTCGGCTGCATCCTGAATTTCCTCTTTCCCAATGGCCAGAGCTTCGTCAACGCCTCTGTCTCCAATGGTTTGTCTCATGGCCGCCTCTGCTGCATCTTTTATGGTTTTTTTGATATGTTTTACATTGAAAAGATAGGCTTTGGCGTCTTTGATTCTATATTGGACAATGAACCAGAGATCAACTATATTGATGTCTCCCGTGAGCATGAGGGACTCCTCTTCGAGGTCCTGGTATACTGCTGGAGGTCCTACTCTGATGGTTTTAAATCCAATCTCCATCTTCTGGATTTTGGCTATGGGTGGCTTGTCCACCCGTTCCACGGGCCAGGGAATATGATAGTGTATTCCGGGACCTTGGGAAGTATAATACCTTCCCCACCTTCTAATAATTCCTTCCTCCTCGGGATGAACGATATAAACTCCTGAGAGAAGCCAGATGGCTATGATGAATAAAACTACCCCCAGAGCTATTTTTTTTGCGCTCACCATCTTTTCCTCACTTTATGATTCCATAAGTGGTGAATATTCGAAGAACTTCATTGGGAAGTTCACCTATTCTGTCTCTTTCTATAATTACGTAATCATCTATGAGTGATTTGGCACATTTTTCGTGTTCTTGCCCAATAACGAATAGAAAAGGAAGAATTTCATTGTCTGAAAGTTTGCTGAGCACATCTCTTACCGCCTCAGGGGTGTCTGGTTCTCCATCGGTTATGATAGAAAAACCCTTGGGCCTACCTTCCACCTCTTTTAACTTCTCAGCAATGTATTCTATGGCATTCACCATTAAGGTGCCTCCATATGGATAAAGAGACATTATCCTTCCTCGAGAATCTTCCATATAGTTTTCCTTGAAATCCTTTATGATATAGACTGTATCTTTGTAATTTATCATTTCTTTTAAGAGCCTTCCCCCGGAGTGAAAGGCAAAAATTGCGAAAGGATAACCAGAGTAGTTGAGCGCTTCTCCCTGAATTAAGAGAGCACTCTTAATATAATCAATTATCTTATATCCAAACCCAAACCCGGTAGAGGAACTTATGTCTGCTAAAATGGCCCAGGCAGCTTTTTTCTTAATCCTGGCTCTTTTTCTAAACATCTTTTTGTTTGGTTTGACCCCGGTGGCCTCGTATTCTAACTCTGCCTGCACATACTCGCCTATATTAATCTCCTCTCCCTGTTTTGCCCTTTTCTTTCCTCGATATCTTTCCTCGAGCCTTTTAAAGTAACTTTCTATAGCCCTTATTTCTCCATTGTACTCCTCTATGATTTTATGGGCATTATCAATGTCAACCTGGCAGCTCGGGGGCCTTCTCAGAATAACCCCTGGGCTCGGCCTTGGTACTATCCTCACAAAGGGACCACCAGACTGCAGATATTTCCATTGGTCTTTTCTTAAATCTTTTTCTTTTTTCTCCTTGTTTTTCTTTTCCTCTAATTTTTTCTCGGACTTCCCTTTCTCCTTTCCGACCTCTTTACTAACTTCATCCTTCTCCCTGGCAGTATTTTCTTTAGTTTTGAGTTCTTGCTGGTGCTTCTTCTCTTTTTCTACCTTGCTTGAAGTTTCTTCTTTATCTGATTTCGGTCTTCTCTCACGGGATTCTTTTTGACTTGATCCTTTTTGTTGATCGGCAGGTTTTTTCTTACTCTGGGGTGTGAGTTCCTCTTGATCCTCTCTGCCTTCTCTAGGTTTTACCTGACCCCTATAGCTGCGGGGAACTCCGGGAGATAATTTATCATGGCTTCTCCCGGCATAAGAGGGAAGTCTTGGTATGGGCTGCTTTATGTCGAAATTTTCCTTAAATTTTTGATAGACTTTGGCAGTTGAATCAAGAGAAGCATGAATATCATTATCTTCAGCTTCCCGCGCTATGGCTACACACTCCTGCAGAAGATTTTCATATTTAGAAGGCACCTCATCAATAGTTTTGTCAAGTAAAGTTTTCTGGAGAAAAAATTCCCTGAAGGCATTCAATTCTTTCCTTTTTTTCAACAGATATTTGGGGCTGGGCCTGCGGGCAAGATAGACTGGTTTTTCCTTTTCCTCGGAAAACTTTCTAAGTCCAGGAAGCTCTCTTCTAGCCTTGCGGTCTATCCTATTGTCCTCAACTACATTGAAGATCTCATGGGCGAGGGTGGGATTCTCCTTAAATTGATCCTGGAGAAAGAAGTCTTCCAGGAACCGATTTATCCTTTTAGAATCATATTCCCTGGAATCGGCCAATTGCTCGTGCAATTTGATAAATTCCTTTATGTGGTCTGATTCATGTCTTATTGCGCTGGCAAGCATCATCTCATTATCAGAGTCGTTGCCAGCCAAACCAAATTGTTGTGGCAAATGTATTTTTTCCCCATCGGTAAAGATAGCTGGACCACTGATGAGGGAAAGAAGGTTTTTTTTATCGAAAATAAGAGGATATTTTTCGCTAGCTCCATCCCCTATTCTAAAATTTATCACTTTTTGAAGCTCGGACTCGATTTTCTCACAGATAACCATTTTTACCTCTTTATTCTCCTCTTAACTTTCTCCATTAGCTTTCTGAAAAGTGTTTGGTCAGTCTCATAAGTAGACTTAGGATTGAGCATATGCACCTCTATTAGCTTTCTAAGTGGCTGCTTGCTCTGTTGAACAGCCTGACAGACCTCTACTGCCCCTCTTAAACCCATATCTTTTTTATAAGTTGAAAGTATCTCTCTGAAGTCAAAGAGTAGCTCAGTTATTAAAACAGCTATTTTTTCATCAATTTCTGGTGCTCTTGATTTCAGAATGTTGGCGGTGCCTTCTTTGTCAGGATAGATTATCTTTATCTGGGCCCACCTTTCCAGAAAGGCATCACTAAGCTCAATGGGAGTATATCTTGAGTCCAAATTTCCGGAAGAGATCATCTTAAAATTTTCCCCACCTTCGATAACTTCAAAACCATACTGGGACTGGACAGTTATCTTTTTATCATCCAGGACCCCATGTAGACCATAAAGCACTCCGGGATCTACCGGTCCTATCTCCTCAAAATAGAATATGCCATTATGTATCATGGCCAGGATGAGAGCCCCGGGGGCCTTTATAGGTTTTGGATCGGCAGGGACCCAGGAGCCCACTATATCGTCCATGGTGGTTTCTCTGTTTCCCGTAGGTGACATATAAAAAGGTATATTATTTATATAGGCATACCACTTAATCATGGTACTTTTCCCACATCCGGTTGGTCCGTTTAACAAAAGAGGTTTTCCCTTGTCTACCAATTCACAGAATATCTTCCATTCACCCTGTTGATCGATGTATTCAACAGCTTCCATCATCTTGTTGACCGGATAATTTGAAAGGATAAAATTGCCGTATTTTCCTTCCGCCATTTCCTGAGCTACTTCCAGAGCCTCAGCAGATTTCACCGTTTTTTCCTTGAGCTCCTTCATTAATTTGTCCAGGACCACCAGAGAAAGGAAATCAGTGTGATCAAACTCATCTTCGAGCTCCAGGAGGCCTCTTATTTTTGCTGGACGCCGGAAAAGATAAAAGTTTCCTATAATTACATTTCTCTTAATATCGTATCCCTTAAAAAAGCCGTTTTTCTCCAGTCTTTCTTTTCTCTTCCTGCTTAAAAGATTTTTATCGATGACCGTAATTTCGTAATTATTTGAGGGTGATTTTAGAATAATTGTGCGCTCATCCTTAAAAGATAAAAGGGTAGTCTTGTTTAAGGTAATTGTTCTTATATGGAAATCTTCCGGGGGATAATTTTCAGCCATCCAGGCTCCTAGCTTGCCAATTTTTTTGTAGCCATTGCCTTTAATCAGACTTACGTTATAGTACACCGGAAGATAAATCTCCTCTTCCAGGGCAGGAAAATCTAATTTTATTACTTTCCCCGGCTCCAAGGGGTTAATAATTACATTTTCTTCTTTGGCTTTTTTGATGAATTCCACCAGGTATCTTTTCATCCTTTGTCTTTCTCTTTTTTAGATTCTTTCTTCTCCCACACCCGATCAAAGTCTGTTTCTTCACTTGACTTTTCCAGTGGTTCTATCTCAATTCGCCAGACATCGAGGTTTTCCTCCTTTGGTTCAGTTCCGTTAATGAGGTAATTACAAAAAGCAAAAGCGTTCTCATATCTACCTCTGAAGCCAATAATAATTCCCTTAAACTCCTCAGATTTTTTGAAAGATAAAGCGGCTGGCTCCCAATCCTTAGTGAGTTTTTTATTTTCCTTTCTTAGTCTTTGACTTAAAAAGGATTTTTTTTCCACGTCGGCTGTTTCCTTGAACTCTTTTTCCCGCTTTCTTAATCTTTCACCCCTCTTTCCAAAATAGGTGAGTAAACTCTCATCCAACGACACGTATCTTTTAAAGAGGCGTCTCTTGGCAGGATAGGCACCTATCTGAAAAAAAGGTGAGGTAAATCTCCCCAGATCAGCTAACCAGGGAACCACTAAACCAAAGATGACATCGCCAAAGACAAAATAAAAACCCGCTATCACAGCGGCAGTTTTAGGATTTTGGTAAATCATGGCCATAATACCAGCCCAGCCAATTACTTCGGTAAGGATACCGTATTTTGTGGCTCGTCGCTGAGCATACCTTCTCAGTGGCTCAGGATTTTTATGGCTTGGATTGATTTTTATCTTGCCACTTCTAAATCTTTTTTCAAAACCTCGATCCAAATAGCGGATGAAATCTTCTCTCCCATTTCTGACGTTTATCTCAAAAAGATGATTGATTCTATCAGTTAATAATTTAAAAAGGATGTAGACTTCCTCATGGTCTTCATACTTAACTAATACTACCGAACTACAGTCGTTATTTTCTCCATAAATTCTCGATTGAAGATGATCTTTGTTTCTTACTTCGAAGAATTTGCCATCTAAATATACTCCAATCCCAGAGCCTAATTCGTCATTGAGGTCTTTTACACGCATCATCTCTCCTCAAGATACTCAAGGGGGGAAACATCCCCCCTCGACGGCTCGATCGGCAAAGCCGACTCTCGCTTCGCTCGAGCAAGTCGAGCCTGCTCCCCTCTTTTTTCTGATATTTCGTCTACCGAGGTTTACTTGATAATAATTC
>NJBP01000072.1 GCA_005223085.1 Candidatus Aerophobetes bacterium Ae_b3b
TAAATAACATAGAAGGTAGCAGGAAGCTCACTGAACATTTGATAAGTTTAGGGCATAAAAGAATCGGAATCATAGCCGGACCTCTTAACTCTACTACCGGTAAAGAAAGATTGGAAGGTTATTTAAAGGCACTAAGGACACACTCTATACCAGAGGATAATGATTTAATCAAAGTTGGGGATTTCAAAAAAGAAAGTGGCTACTTCCTGACTTTAGAGCTTATTTCTCTTGCTGTGCCTCCAACAGTTATCTTTGCCTGCAATAATCTTTTGGGACTGGGAGTTATGCAGGCTCTAAAAGAAAAAAAAATTCAGATTCCAGAAGAAATAGGCTTAGCAATCTTTGATGAGCTGCCCTGGTTTGGTTATGTTAGTCCTTCTTTAACTGGCGTTGCTCAGCCCTCTTTTCAGCAAGGCGAGGCGGCAGGGAAACTTTTATTTGAGCAAATGAGAAAAAGAAGAAAAAGGCCAAAAGAGGTGGTGCTAGACGTTCAATTAAAAATACGAGAATCTGCTGGTGAAGCGCTAAGAACTCTTAAGTCTCACCCATAAGTATTTAAGGTTAAGCCATAATTTTATTTTTTCTTAATGAACATTAAGCCAGGCGAAAGAGAAGGAGGTTAAAAAATAAAAGGCCGGAAGGGAGGTGAAAAGTATATAGGTCAGCATAGTTTAAAAAAGTTTCCTTTGGATCTTTCGCAAAAAATAAAAGGAGGGTAAATAATGTTGCCAGAAAAGAGGAAAGTGGTAGGATTGGTTTTAGGGGTAATGGCAGGCTTGCTTCTTATCTCTGGTATGGTCTTAGCTCAAACGCGGGTTGGAGTGATATTATTAGACGCTGGAGCGATGTTTGTTTTAAGAGATATGGCACCTGAATTCGAGAAGAGATATCCTGATGTAAAGCTCAACATAGAACTCACAGCATTTGCGGATATTCATACTAAAGAAATGAACGATTTTATCGCTGGTACCGGGCGTTACGATGTTATACAGATGGATAATCCTTGGCTCCCAGAATTTGCAGGAGCTGGATTCATTGCAAACTTGGAACCCTGGATTAAAAAAGCAGGACTGAATCTGCGAAAAGATTACATTAATAAATGGCCTCCCGGAGTAGAGACAGATCCAACCATTTACCTTGAATCGATGATTGTACCAGTGTTGAACTTCTATGGTAATTGGGGTGGTGAGTTATATGCGCTTCCTAATATGCCAGGGGTACAGCTGCTTTACTATAGAAAAGATCTATTTGAGAATGAAACAGAGAAGGCAAACTTCGCGGCAAAGTATGGTTATCCACTTGAGGTTCCAACAACATGGAAACAATTCCGTGATGTTGCTGAATTTTTCACCAGGCCGCCAGGACTATATGGACTCACCTGGTCAGCAGGAAAAGGTAATATGGCTGTACAAAACTACTATAATGTAGCCTGGTCTTGGGGTGCAGATTGTCTTGCCTTTGGCCAAGGTTTTCCTAATCCTGACGACCCCATCCAGAATATGCCTATTTGTAACAGCCCTATGGGAGTTGCAGCCTTAGAATATTTCTGTGATCTAGCGTCAGTTATGCCTCCTGGAGTCGGTGCTTATGAGTGGGCTGAAATCACTTCAGACTTTAACGACGGAAGAGCAGCGATGATGCTGCAGTGGTCTGACTTTATCAGGGACGTTGAAGACCCTGCTAAGTCAAAGGTAGCAGGCAAGACAGGATATGCCTTACTGCCTGGTAAACCTGATGCCCCAGCAAATAATGTGCCGGGAATAATTCCTGGTGAGGGTTATGCTTCTCTTGGTGGATGGGCTATAGTGATGAACAAAGATTCCAAGAATAAAGAAGCAGCCTGGAAATTTATGGGATGGGCTTCTTGTTTACTTATGACCACGAGTGAAATGGAAAATTATCTTCAAGTTGGGGGAACCAATACTGGAAGAAAAGATGCATACTTCATTCCCACAACTACAGGATATAAGGTAGGTAGGTATCCTATTGAATTGGAAATGTATCGAGAGCATATTCGACGCAGACCAGCAATTGCTGAAGAAACCGAGTATGAAATGATCGTAGGAACAGAAGTCCAAAAAGCGTTTATAGGAGAGAAAACTCCAAAACAGGCTTTAGATGATGCAGCTGAGCAGATGTACCAACTTATGGTAAGAGGAGGATATATTCCCAAGGATCAAAAGCTTGTATGGCCTGCTAAATATGTCAATCCAGATGGGACATTACGCTGAACGCTTAAAGAATAGGATACGTGGAGAAAAAGAAGATTAATTGCGGACGTTCGCCTGCAGGAGCTATTAGCTTCTGCAGGCGACGCTTTTTAAAAAAGTTTTTTTAAAAATGAAAAAAAGAAAAGTATTTTATATCCATAAGTTAACTCCTTATTTTATGATTTTGCCAGCGGTTATTGTTTTAATTTTGATTGCAATATACCCTATGGTATTCTCTTTTTGGGTAAGCTTACATAGATGGTATTTAGGAAGGCCTCATCTTTTCCCTTTTATTGGGTTGGAAAATTACTATACGCTCATTTTTAAGGATTCTGTATTTCGCAGAGCCTTTCTAAATACATTAGTATTAGTAGGTGTATGCATCCCCGTAGAATTTGCTTTAGGGACAATGTTAGCTGTACTACTGAATCGGGATGATATTAAAGGGAAAAAAATTTTCAGAGTTTGTCTTATTATGCCCGTAGTAATAACACCTGTTGTTGCTGGAGTTTTATGGAAATTTCAGTTTCATCCATTCTATGGAATAATAAATTACTTCATAAGTTTAGTTGGAGGAAAGGGAATTCAATGGCTCGCTGACCCGCGATTTGCTCTCCCATCGATAATGATAGTAGATATATGGCAATGGACCCCTTTTATGTTCCTGGTGCTTTATGCTGGTCTTCTTTCTCTCTCCAAGGAGCCATTTGAAGCTGCAAAAATAGACGGAGCATCAGAGTGGCAACTGCTTAAACATCTTACCATACCTTTATTAATACCAATAATTGTGGTCGTCTTACTTATAAGAACAATGGATATAATTAAGGTGTTTGACACCGTTTATGTATTGACACGGGGTGGTCCTGGCGATGCCACAGAGGTTCTAACCCTGTATAATTTTAGAGTTGGCTTAAACTATTTCTACATGGGAAGGGCAGCTACGATTTCCTGGATAATAGCAATTTTTGTCATTCTTCTGGCTCAACTTTTTTTCCGAATTTTAGGAACAGAATTTTATAAGAAAAGGACTTAAAGTGCAAAGAAAAAAATTTAAAACGCAAGATATGAGATACATTAAGAGTATGAGATGCATTAACAGGGCGATAGCATATTTTATTTTAATTGCAGCCTCCATAATAGCTATCTTCCCTATTTATTGGCTACTTTCATCTGCTCTTAAGGCGGCTAAGGATATTTGGATTATGCCTCCTATTTTTCTTTTCAAGCCGGATTTCTCCCATTTTGTCACAGTTATTAAAGAGAGAAGTCTTTTTAAATATTTTGTTAATAGTTTGATAGTTTCTTCTGGAAGTACCGGTATTGCCCTCTTCCTGGGTTCCCTTGCTGCATATGCTCTAACTAGATATTCTATGAAAGGGGGGAAACACATAGCCTTTTGGATAATTAGTTTGCGTATGATGCCACCCATTGTGGTTATCCTTCCTCTTTATATTCTTTTTACCAGAGTTGGATTAGTTGATACTCACATAGGATTAATTCTTGCCCATATTACCTTAACTTTGCCCTTTGCTGTTTGGATGCTGATGGGATTTTTTAAAGAAATTCCCCTGGCTATAGATGAAGCTGCGTTAATAGATGGATGTACTACCATGGGGGTTCTTTTCAAAGTGGTACTTCCTTTAATTAGGGGAGGATTAGTTGCAACAGCAGTATTTTGTATATTGTGGTCCTGGAATGATTTTATATTTGCTTTTTCGTTAACCACTACAGACGCAGCAACACTACCCGTGTTAATCTCTGGATTTTTAGGAGATTATGTATGGGAGTGGTCTTCTTTTTATGCCACTGGTGTTGTAGCGGCAGCTCCAATTATGTTGCTAGCTCTATTTACTCAAAAGTACTTAGTCAGAGCAATGACTTTTGGAGCCGTGAAATAAAATAGTATTATACGGAGGATTTATGGTAAAGACATTTAACTATTTTCAACCAACAGACATCAGGTTTGGATGTGGAAGGGTAAAAGAAGTTGGTGATATTGTTGCTCAATTTGGAAGGCGTTGTGTTTTAGTGACAGTTCCAGTATTTGGAGCAATTGAACCAGTAATCGAGAAGGTTAAAAAATCCCTTTTAGATGCTGGAGTAAGTTTTGTGCATTTTGATCAGGTAATACCTAATCCGACTACTGATATCGTAACCGCAGGAGCAGAATTGGCAAGATCACATAATGTAGATGTGGTCCTTGGACTTGGTGGCGGGTCCAGTATAGACACAGCAAAAGCTATAGCAGTTGAAGCATCCCATAGGGGAACTTCCTGGGAGTATCTGTTCTTTCGAGAGACGCAACCCACGGATAAAACATTCCCCATCATTGCTGTGACAACAACTTCTGGTACAGGCTCTCAGGTTACACAGGTAGCAGTAATCACGAACACAAAGGAGAAAAGAAAATCCGCAATCTATAATTCAATTATTTACCCCAGAGTTAGCATCATTGATCCTGAACTAACGCTAACAGTTCCTGAACATATTACAGCATCAACAGGTTTCGATGTATTTACCCACTCCTTCGAAGCTTACATACATAAGAATACTTCACCTTACATTGAGATATTGGCACTTGAAGGTATTCGGCTGGTAGCTGAACATCTACATACCGCGGTAAGGGATGGGTCAAATATCGAAGCAAGGTCAGCTATCTCCTGGGCAGATACTCTTGCCGGTCTGTCTATTGCAAACGCTGGAGTTACTCTCCCTCATGGTATAGCAATGGCAATTGGAGGAAATTGTCCACATGTTATGCATGGCGAGGCTCTTGCAGCAGTTTACCCTCAATTTATGCGTTTTACCTACCCTAGTACTATCCAGAAATTTGCTGCATTGGCTCGTATTTTCAAGAGTGATCTTACAAGAGCTACCGATGAAACTGTTGCCAAAGTATCCTGTTCCATAATTGATGATTTTCTAAAAAAAAATGGAATGTATCTTACCCTTGAAGATCTAAAGGTTCCTGAAAATGAAATAGAAGAAATAGCTGATCATACCATGGAACTTCCAGATTATACTAACAACCCACGCGTAGCAACTCGTGATGAGGTATTCAAAATACTTAAAAAGGCTTTTCGGCGTTAAGTTTAAAAAACTGGTAAATACTCAGTAAACCCCGTCATTGTGAAGCGAAGCAATCTCGGTAGTCGCCGGTAGCCGCAGGCTTCAGCCTGCGCAAAATCTTAGCCTTTGCTCCCCCCGATGTTTCTTTCAAAAACTATCTGACGGCAGCCTTCTCAAGCTACTTTTCAGATCTCACCGCGCAGAGGATATTCTCAATTTCTAGTCTTTCTTTGGGGTCCGTGGCCTTTTTTATTCCCTGGTGTATATTTTTCGCTAATTTCTCGCTTGCCCGGTTCCACAATGTGTCCCTTTCCTGTGTGTTCTTAAAGTGCATTTGGATATGCAGGATATTTTCATGCAATTTATCTTCACTTTTTCGTACGTAAGCAAATAGGGTATAGTTCCTTTTTGTTCTCTCAAGAAGCTCGTAGGTGGCTGTTAATGATTTGTAGATAACTTCTCCGAATATCGGATATCGGGCCATTTTGGACCTCATTTCTCTCCCCATGAATCTTTCTAAATATTTTTTCTCCATGGTGTACTTGTGGTAATCTCCACAAAGCAGAGTTTATTAATGATGGAGCTTTTCACCACCCATTCCAATATGCTAAAGGGAATTAAACACCTTGTTTGAATTTCATATTTCTACTTGCATTAAATCTTCTGCTACTATGATCTCACCATAGAAGTCTCTCGAGCATTGCTCCTTAACCTTTTCTAAATCCAAATCTAAATGTGTTAAAACCAATTTCTTGACCCCGGCTTTCTTAGCGATTCCAGCGCACTCTTTAGGGATCAGATGACCTTTTACTTGTTGCTCATTTAATGTCGTACACTCCAAAACCAGGACATCCACACCTTTAAAAAACTCTATTAATTTTTCCGAGTAACCTGTGTCTCCAGAATACCCAAATATTTTTTTCTCGGCCTTTACTTTGTAACAGATCGAGACCAGCTCATCCACATGTTCTGTCCTCATCACCTCTATCTTGAAAAAAGGTAAGAAAATAGCATCGCCTTCATCCACTTCCTTTACCTTCACTTCAAAAGGCATGCGTGAAAACTGAGAAGCTAATTTAGTCAGATGCTCATAAAATTTTTTAAGTCCACGTGGACCAAATAAATGCAGGTCCTTCTTCCTATCGAGATGATAGGCCCACAAATACTGCAATAAGTCTGAAACATGGTCTATATGCAGGTGAGTAACAAATATATAATCTATTTGTTCATAATCTATGCCTGCCTCTATCAAACGCATAAAAGTCCCACTGCCGGCATCAAAAATAATTGTTTTATCGCCTATGGTTAAAGCCAGTCCACTGGGATATCTAGCTGTCTTGGGTTTAAAAACCCCGGATCCCAATACGGTTAGCTTCATATCCTATTTTACCTTAGGTTCTGGAATTCTGGAAGAAACTGATCAGTCAGATATACCAACTCTCCCCGTAGAAACTACGTCAAATTTCTCTCGTCCGCCCTCCTCAATCCAAAGGTGATTACTCTGCTACTTTTCAGATCTCACCGCGCAAAGAATATTCTCAATTTCTAGTTTTTCTTCTGGGTCAGTCGCCTTTTTTATTCCACTTTTTATATTTTCCGCCAACTTTTCGCCTGCCCGGTCCCACAATGTATCCCTTTCGTGCACGCTTTTGAAGCGCATTTGGATATGCAGGATATTTTCATGCAATCTATCTTCACCTTTTCTTACGTAAGCAAATAGTTTGTAGTTCCTTTTTGTTCTCTCAAGGAGCTCATAGGTGGCTGCTAATGATTTATAGATAACCTCTCCGAATGTCGGATATCGGGCAATTTTAGACCTCATTTCTTTTCCAATGAATGTTTCTAGATATTTTTTCTCCATAATGAGAATTATCTTTTAGTGGCTTCGGCTATTTCATCACTATATATTGTTTTCATTTTGATCCTTTCATATCTTAACTGTATTGCTTCAAGACAATTTTATACCTGGAATATAGAGCAAATGAGGCTTTTTGTCAAATTGGAACTTCTTTTGACTAAAGGCTCATTATAGCGCATAATTTTTTTTCTTGACCTTGTGCAGGAGATGATGCTATTATATGTGAAAAACTATTTTATAGAGATAACAAATGCTTAAGTTTGGAGTTCGTGAGGGAAAAGAAAAAGCTTTAAAAGAGGAAATGCGAAAGTTTAATGTGCGCGAAGAAGATTTGATTGAGAAATTTATTCGCGCAGGGGGTCCGGGAGGACAAAATGTTAATAAGGTAGCTACTTGTGTTTATCTAAAGCACGTGCCCACCGGTTTTGAGGTCAAAATGCAAAAGGCTCGATCTCAAGGTCTCAATCGTTTTCTCGCCAGGCGAGTGCTGGTGCGTAAGATCAAAAATCAGATACTGGGCAGGGAAAGCGAAGAGGAGAAGCGCCGCGAGAAAATCCGGAGGGCAAAACGCAGGCGATCAAGACGAGCTAAGAAGAAAATGCTTGAGCAAAAGAAGCTACAAGCTTACAAAAAGGAACTTCGAGCAAAACCTAACCTGGACGAAGAGTAGCACTTAACACTTAGTCTTTGAGCCTTTCTTGAACCGCATCGCTTGTCAACTCTCGAATCGCATCAGAAGCAATCCACCTGTATTTTTCTCTTCTTATCCAAAGCTTCATTCCCTTTTCTTTCGCCCTCTCCGTAATATTGTCTTCCATTTCTCTTCCGGCACTCTCCTTGGAGCTACGAGATAAGTTTCATGTCGCCTCATCGGATTTCACCGCATAAATCTTGATGCTTATAACCGAATTTGCAATCTCTTTTACCTTCTCTGGTGGGATGTTTAAATTTTCCATGATTGCCTTTGCTGTTGGATCATTAGCCATATACTCAATAGGAAAAGATGTCTCATCAATTATCCTGAGCTCCTGAAATCCTGCCGTTTTTATGGCTCCCAGGTATTCATCCCTCATCATTGCTCCCGAAAGACAACCAATATATGCCTCAACAGAGTTCTTTATGAAATCGGGAAGTTCCTTCAACAAGACCAGGTCCGAGATCATCAACCTGCCACCTGGTTTCAACACCCTGAACGCTTCCCGGAAGACTTTTCTTTTGTCGGGTGAAAGGTTGATAACACAATTTGAGATCACTATATCAACAGAACTGTCAGCAGCCGGTAGATTTTCAATCTCTCCCAGCCTGAACTCTACATTCTGGTAGCTTCCTTTCTGAGCGTTCTCTCTTGCCTTTTCAATCATCTCGGCTGTCATATCAACACCGATAACTCTTCCCTTCCTACCAACTTTGTTAGCAGCAAGAAAACAATCGAATCCCGCACCTGAGCCAAGATCAAGCACAATCTCACCTTCTTTTAGAGAAGCAAGAGCAACAGGATTCCCACAGCCAAGCCCTAAAT
>NJBP01000073.1 GCA_005223085.1 Candidatus Aerophobetes bacterium Ae_b3b
CTCCTACCACCTTCAGCCTACCGTCAAGAAGAAATTGCTCAACTACTGAGTTAGTAAGGGTCTCTGCCAGTCCATACTGGAAGGTCTGATTATCGAAGGTAGGTATGGCAATTTTCGAGACTGCGGCAGGAAGATGAGGCTGCAGTTGGTAACCACAACCGGCTAAAATAAGAATAAATAAAACAGAAATTGTTATCAGCTGGAACTTGCAGGTAAATTTTTTTCGCATAATCCTTTTGGAGATAGGTTTTGCTTAAAGTTCCTAGACTTACAAGAAAAATGTCCTACGTCCGAGGTCTAAAACAAAGTCAAAGTGTAACTATTCAGCCTTATCATATTTCACCACAGAGCACGCCGAGAACGCTAAGAATAAAGCCTTCAGCTCTCAGCAATTAACTAATAAAAGAAAAAATAATCATCTTTCCATTTTTCCAAGGCTCAGAGCCTGCGCAAACAAGCGCAACCTAAAGGTTGCGACTACCTTGCCCTACTTTCTTGATTCATCTTTGCGATCTTTGCGGTGAACGGTTAAGACTTTTTTTCACCTGGCTTTGATCTAGCAGAAAATCTCTCGTTTAAGGCCTCTAAAAGATTAATAGGTAAAGGAAAAACTATGGTAGAATTCTGTTCGGTAGCTATGTCAGATAGGGTCTGCAGGTAGCGAAGCTGAATGGCCTGAGGATACTTACCGATAATTTCTGCCGCCTGAGATAGCTTCTCCGCAGCTTGATATTCTCCCTGGGCGTTGATGATCTTGGCTCTTCTTTCCCGCTCTACTTCAGCCTGTCTGGCCATAGCTCGTTTCATGGTATCGGGTATCTCAAGCTCCTTTAATTCCACTACACTCACTTTAATTCCCCAAGGGTCGGTCTGTTCATCAATGATGGTCTGGAGTCTATCATTTAGCTTTTCTCTTTTGGAAAGAAGTTCATCCAGTTCAGCCTCTCCTACAACTCCTCTCATAGTTGTCTGGGCAATCTGGAGAGTAGCAAAACGATAGTTTTCTACCTCGACCACTGACTTGCAAGGGTCTATAATCCGAAAATAGACCACCGCGTTTACCTTCACGGGAACATTATCTTTGGTAATGACTTCCTGAGGCTGGACATCGAAGTTCATGGTTCTAAGACTTACCTTAACCATTCTATCTACAATAGGGATGAGGAAAAAAAGCCCCGGTCCCTTGGCTCCGACTAATCTACCCAATCTGAAGATAACTCCTCTTTCATATTCCGTGACCACCCTTATAGAGGCCATGAGGATAATGATCCCTATGATCACTAAAAAAATTACCGATCCCATCTTAAACCTCCTTTTTTTTCACCACTAATCTCATTCCTTCAATTTTAACTACCTCTACCTCTTCCCCTTTTTTAATCACCTCCTCCTTTGATTGAACCACGCCATTCCAGATCTCTCCATGGATCTGGATCTTACCACGGGGGTTAAGATTACTCCTGGCTACCCCGGTTGTTCCAATCATACCTTCCAGTCCCGTAGCCGGCTTTTTAAACTGGGCTCTTATAGCATAAAAGACGACGAATATAAAAAGAGAACTCGTGGCTACCACCATGGTAATAATGTAATTCAAAGAGATGGAGATATAGACAGCAGACGGACTTATGAGCATGAGAGAGCCCAAAGTTAAAGCGATGATTCCTCCAATAGTTAAAGCTCCATAAGAAGGCACATTAATCTCCAGAACAAAAAGAATGATGGCCAGGATGATTAACAAAAGCCCTGCTAGATTAAAGGGAAGAATTTGAAGGGAGAAAAAGGCTAAGATCAAGGAAATTGAGCCGGCAATGCCCGGTAAGAATATTCCTGGGTGAAAGAATTCCAGAATAATTCCCCATATTCCTATCATAAGTAAGATATAGGCAATATTTGGATCGGCTAAGGTTTGGAGAACTTTTTCTCGAAAGGACATCTCCATAAAACGGAGATGAGCTCCAACAGTCTTTAAGACTGCCACAGTGTGGTCAAGATTTATCTTTCTTTCATCCAATTTTCCCAATAGATCCTGCATATCCTCGGCAATGAAGTCTATAACACCCAGTTTCAAAGCCTCTTCATCGGTGATGGACACGCTTTCTCTTACCGCTTTCTCTGCCCACTCAACATTTCTTTTTCTTTTTTGGGCAATAGATTTAATATAGGCGGAAGCATCATTAACTATTTTTTCCTCCATTGTTTTATTCACGCCCCCAACCCCCATGGCCACAGGATGAGCTGCCCCGATGTTGGTACCCGGAGCCATGGCAGCAATATGGGAGGCTAAGGTAATGAAGACACCTGCCGAGGCTGCTCTGGCGCCCTTAGGGGAAACATATACCACTACGGGAACCTCACTATTCATCATAGCCTTGACCATCTGACGCATTGATTTGTCGAGTCCCCCGGGGGTGTCCAGTTTTATCACCAGACACTGAACTTTTTCCTGGGAGGCAACCTTCAAGGCTTTATCAAGACGATCTGCAGCAACCGGACTTATTGGTCCTTCCAGCCGCAAAACTTGCACTACTCTTTTCTCCTCACCCATAGCAGAGCAAACAAAGAGAAAAATCAAGGAAAATACTGTAATTGCTATAGATCCAAGGTTTCTGGTCATCAAGTCATCTCTCGGGTTATCTTTCTGGCTTCCATTAGCCATTTTATTTTATCCCATACTTTCTGGGCTACTTCTCTTTTGCTTCTTTTGGACAGAGCCTCTTTTTTACCTTCGCCATCAATTAAGGTAACCACGTTCGTATCTACCTCAAAACCAGCCCCTTCCAAAGTTATATCGTTAGCCACCACCAGATCAAGATCCTTGGTCATTAATTTCTTCCTGGCCTCTTTTTCCAAATCTTTAGTCTCGGCACAAAATCCAACCAGGATCTTATTAGCCTTTTTTTCTCCCAGCTCTTTTAAGATGTCGGGGTTTTGCACCAGCTCTACCACCAACTTTTCCCGGGATTCCTTTTTTATCTTATTTTGCCAATGCCTCGCTGGTCGATAATCGGACACGGCCGCTGCCATCAGTACTCCATCTACCTGGGGAAATTTATCCATCACGGTATCATACATCTCTTGAGCTGATTCCACCTGGTAAAACTCAACTCCACCGGGAGGAGTGAGCGAGCTAGGGCCACTCACCAGGATTATTTTTGCTCCCCGCCATCCGCCCTCCTCGGCCAAAGCATAGCCCATTTTGCCGCTGGAATAATTACTGAAGAAGCGAACAGTATCCAATCTTTCTCTGGTGGGACCAGCGGTAACCAAAAAGGTCTTTCCCAAAAAATCATCTCTAGATTGGAACAGCTTTTCCAGATATTCGACAATTTTAGAAGGCTCCCTCATTCGGCCCATTCCCACTTCTCCGGAGGCAAGATCTCCTTTTTCTGGCCCAATGAACCTATAACCCGCAGCCTTGAGTTTACTTATGTTTCTTTGCAGGATAGGACTGTGGTACATCCCGTGGTCCATAGCTGGAGCTATAACTACCGGAGCTTCAGTAGCCAGGACGATAGTGGTGAGAATCTCGTCCGCAATTCCGCTGGCCATCTTTCCTATCACATTTGCACTAGCTGGAGCAATCAAAAGCAGATCGGCCAACCTGGGCAAAGAAAGATGTCCCATCTGCTTATTATTTTTATCAAATAGCTTCAGGGTAACCTTTTGAGAGGCCAGGGTTTGGAAAGTAATAGGATGAACGAAATGGGTAGCCGATGAGGTCATAATAGGAAAAACTGCCGCCCCCCTTTTTCGAAGCAGCCTTACAATTTCAGCCGCTTTATAAGCGGCAATACTGCCGGTAATTCCCAGTAAAACATTCTTTCCCTTTAAAACCGAATTCATTTTAATTTCCTAGAAAGGGATTATCCCTTCTTTCCTTTCCTATAGTGGTATTGGGTCCATGACCTGGATAAACTACTACCTCATCGGAAAGCTTCAATATCTTGTGTTCGAGAGAATCCTTTAACTGTCTGAAATTACCTCCTGGAAGATCCGTCCTTCCTACACCACTGGCAAAAAGTGTATCCCCGCTGAAGAGACTCTTATCCCCATAAAGACAGATACTGCCCGGCGTATGCCCGGGGGTGTGCAAAACCTCAAGGTCAAGCCCCTTTAGTTTTAGTTTATCTTTATCCTCTAGCGCCTTTGTGGGAGGTAGAAAGTTCTTTCCCTTCCCCAACGCCTGTGACAAATTGAGCTCTAAATCTTGCAGTAAAGAAACATCGGCTGAATGGATGAGGAGAGTTGCACCCGTCTTTTGTCTAATTAAATCATTGGCCTCTACATGATCGACGTGACCATGAGTATTAATGATATGGATGACCTTGAGTGAGTTCCGAGATATGGCATCAATTATAGTATCTGGATCTCCTCCGGGATCTATTACCACAGCTT
Source organism: Candidatus Aerophobetes bacterium Ae_b3b (assembly GCA_005223085.1). Lineage (GTDB taxonomy): Bacteria > Aerophobota > Aerophobia > Aerophobales > AE-B3A > AE-B3B. Next base: position 4,393 of record NJBP01000073.1, read on the forward strand.
CCTTACTTTGCTCATCCCACACAAGATAACAGTTTGCCTGCATTTCTCCCACGGCAAGTTTTTCTACCTTCATTTTTGAAATCTCAATTCCTCTACCCTCTAATATTTAATCAAGGAAAAAATATCGTGTCCTTTAAGCTTCTCCCGTCCTTTGAGAGAGGTCAGCTCAATCAAAAAACAAACTCCTACTATCTCTCCTTCTAACTCCTGCACCAACTGACACATGGCTCTGGCTGTTCCTCCCGTGGCCAGAAGATCATCAAAAACCAGAACCCTATCACCCTTATTGACCCCATCCTTATGGATCTCCAGAGAATCCTCACCGTATTCAAGTTCATAAGTCACCCTATTTACCTCATAAGGGAGTTTACCGGGCTTGCGCACCGGTACAAAACCTACTCCCAGCCGGTAAGCAATCCCTGCACCAAGGATAAAACCGCGAGCCTCTGCACTAACTACCAGATCAATCTTCCTATCCTGGTAATGACCCACCAGTAGGTCTATAGCCTCCTTGAGGGAGGTGGCATCCTGCAAAAGAGGAGTGATATCCCGGAAAAGAATTCCCTTTTTAGGAAAGTCCGCTATGTTTCTGATCTTTTTGGATATTGTTATCATTGGTTTCTCCTCGGAAGTCCTTTATCTCCAGTTGATGAGTTATCTCACCTCTGAACTCATTTACTCTGGGAGTAAAGATTACATCTATGGGTCTTAATCCATCAATTTTTTTTAACTCATTACCACAATTAAACCCAATTACCTCAAATTTCTCTCCTTTTTTTGAGTTTAAGGATGCCTTAAGGATGCCTCTCTCTGCCATGGTCGGGGAAGGACTAATAGACAGAGCTTTGGTTAGAAAAAGAGGAGCAGGATTATCACGGCCATAAGGAGGAAACAGTTTTAGTTCCTCAAAGACCCTATTTTGTAGTTCCTCCAGATTCACCTCGGCATCTATAAAATAAGAAGGGATAAGATTCTCAGGAGAGAGTATCTCATCGGCTAGCTCATTCAACCTTTTTCTAAGCTCAGGTATATTCTTTTTTAACATTCTCGTCCCTGCTGCCATGCGGTGTCCCCCAAAGCTGAGAAGGAGATCTTCACACTTCTTTAAAGCATTAAATATGGAAAATTCGGGGATGCTCCTTGCCGAACCCTTGGCTTGGTCCGCATCCAGGGAAAAAATAACTGTAGGACGAAAATACTTTTCCCTGATGTAGGAAGCTACCAAACCAATTACCCCTGCGTGCCATCCACTTTTAGAGAGAACAATTACCGGTCCCTTTTCTTCGGGCAGAAGCTCCTCAGCTTCTTTACACATCCTCTCTTGTGTCCTCCGACGGTCGACATTCTCCCTATCTAAATTCTTGGCTAATTGAAAACTCTCTCTAGCACTGGTGGACAGCAGCAGCTTTACCGCTTTTCTGGCTAAAGAAAGGCGGCCACAGGCATTAAGTCTAGGAGCAAGGATGAATCCGACCTGTCCTTCTGTGATCTCTTTTCCGGATAGACCGACGAGACTCAAAAGCGTCCTCAGGCCGAGGTTAGAGCTTTGTTGCAGACGCTCTAGACCTAGCTTTACCAGAACTCTATTCTCATCCTTCAAAGAAACAACGTCAGCAATGGTTCCCAGGGCCACCAAATCCAGATACTCTGATGGGTCTACCGCAGTTGAGGAAAGCTTCTGGGCTAAGGCCTGTACTAGTTTAAAGGCGACTCCTACTCCGGCTAGTTCCTTAAAGGGATAAGAACAATCTGGTTGATGGGGATTAACAACTGTACAGGAGGGTATAAGAGATTCTTTGATTCGATGATGATCGGTAACAATCACTTCTAATCCCAAACTTTGGGCATACTCCACTTCCTGGAAGGAAGAAATTCCACAGTCACAGGTAATGACCAAATCTATTCCTTCCCTGGCAGCTTTTTCTACGGAAATTCTGTTCAGTCCGTACCCTTCGGTTTTTCTTTGTGGAATATAGTAATAGGCACTGGTTCTCATACTCTGAAAGAAAAGGAGTAAAAGAGAAGTAGCCGTAACTCCATCTACATCATAATCACCATAGATTAAAATTTTCTCGTGGTCAGATATAGCTTTAAGGATTCTGTGAGTGGCATTCTCCATTCCTTTCATAAGAAAAGGATCGTGTAGATGTTCCCAGACCGGATGAAGAAACCTCTCTACCGCTTCCCCATCTATTCCCCGATTGTTTAGGAGTTGAGCAACCAGAGGAGATACATTCCACTTCTTAGAAAGGAAATCACACTTTTCCCGGTCTAGTTGATCACGTAAGATCCATACTCGTCTCATTTAAAGTTATCCCTTGGGGTTAATTGTATCCCATTTAAGGTTAAAGTCAATCTTGAAAATGTGCCCATCCTTTAGAGGTGATCCTCTTCATTCCTTCACTGACTATCATTCCCTCAACCTGAGGAAGACTTTCTATCAACTCCATTCCTTTTTGCGGTCCCAGGACAAAAACTCCTGTAGCCAGAGCGTCAGTAGTAGTAGCATGGGGGGCAATGACAGTCACACTCATAGGTACATCCTGTACAGTTTGACCGGTTTTAGGATTTACAATATGAGAAAGTCTCTTTCCCTCTATGGTAAAGTACCTTTGATAATCTCCTGAAGTTGCCACTCCAACATCCTTTACCTTGATGATGCCCAGGAGTTTATCCTCCTCACGGGGGTCCTGGATTCCTACCTTCCATTTTTCTCCGCCGGGACCGTTTCCTAAAGCGTATAAATCTCCCCCCGCATTGACCAGAGCCCGTCTTATGCCATTTTTTCTCAATGCCTCTATGGCTCTATCCACCGCATAACCTTTGGCAATACCCCCAAGATCAATCTGCATCCCCTTTTGTTCGAATCTAATTATATCTCCTTCAAGCAACATTTTCTCATAACCGACTAGAGAAAGAGTCTCCTTGATCTCTCGTGGGGAGGGAATCACCTGCTCCTTCTTGGCTTTTTTCCACAAATTGATGAGCGGCCTACAGGTGATATCAAAAGCTCCTCCCGTTATTTCAGAAAAATTAATGGCCTCACGAATTACCTGGAGAGTCTCGGCGGAAAGGTGATTTTCTCCCTCACGATTGAGAATGGATACCTCGCTATTTTCCTTATAAGTACTCATCAGGTTATCCACCTTCTTTATCTCCTCAAAGGCAGCTTCAATTGCTTGCTCGTCGGGAGGGATCACGGTTATCTCCACCATGGTGCCCATTATCATTTGACTTCGCTTAAGAGGCTGGACTTTTTGTCTTTGTATAACTAATACAGTGAATAAGACTGCCAGAGCAATGACGACTCCCAACCCCAACTTTCCTGGTTTACTCCTCCAAAACTTCATTCTTTCCTCCTTCACCGAAAAATGTGGGTTTTCTTAAGACAGGTCTTTAGTCAAGCGACAAATGTCTATCTGTTAAATCGTCACTTTCATAAAGTCTTCGGCAACTGTCAAGGTAGGATAATCTCTTAGCCTTCTTCTTAACTTCTCTAAATCCCGGTATCTTCTGCTAATATGGGTTAAAATAACCCTCTTAACTCCTGCTTTCTCTACCATTTTTACAACATCTTCAAGTGAAGCATGTCCATATTTTTCTTTTCTTTCCGAGTCAAAATAGGTGCAGTCCTGAATTAATAAATCAGCATCGCCAGCTAATCTAATTAAGTTGCCACATATCTCTGTATCCCCAGAATAGACGATTTTCTTGCCTTTTTCAACCAGACAAATATCCTCAAATTCAATCTTCTTGCCTTCGAAAATTACCCTACCTTTTTCTTTAATTTCCCTGTAAATTAGTCCTTGAGCCGGTAGTCCTACCATTTTTGCCTTTTCCTTGTTGATTTTAACCCTATCTTTCTCTATCAAACTATAAGCTACAGCAGCGACATTATGCCTTACCGGTAAGGATACAATTTTGAAGTCGCTGGTTTCTAATAATTTTTTTATCTGGCAACCTTTGGCAGGGACATCTTTTGGGGTAATTTTAAATTCTTTTGAAAAATAACCTAAATCCAACAAATTAGTAAGTCTTTCTGCCTCTGGTGCATAAATGGTCAAAGGCTTTAGCCTATTTTCGAAGCTCATAGTATCTATTAATCCAGGAAGGCCAAGATAGTGGTCTCCATGCCAATGGGTTATGAAAATTTCATTTAACTTCATAGGATTTAAATCAGCTAAAAGTATCTGTCTCTGTGTCCCTTCTCCGCAGTCAAAAAGATAACAAAATTCA
>NJBP01000019.1 GCA_005223085.1 Candidatus Aerophobetes bacterium Ae_b3b
TATGTAAGTATTTGGGCTCAATTACAGAAGAATCAGTGCAGTTAGGTCTCGATCGACGTATATTCTCGAAACCTGGTATCTAGTTATTCACTCGGCAGAAAGCTAAGGAAGTTCTCTAATTAGGGGAGTCGATGATCCATTAGAATCATTTATCCGCTGCCTAGCGTCGGTTTCTGGCCCATAAAAAGTGTTGTCGCGTTTCATGTGCTCGTAGGTCTAGACGAGACCCAGAGCACCCCAAGGTCGAACGTCCTTTCTTGGATCCGCAAACACCACTGCTTTCAGTACTCTAGACCAATTCTGCTCGTCTTTATCTTCAGCTGAATCTGGTTCCCTTTCGCTTCGAAGTATCGTTATGCGCCAAGGATCACCAATTAAGACTGCGCTAATTCCGGATTATTATTAATCCATTTTAGCTATCATCGATATTCTGTCAAACTTGTCGGATCGAACAGATGTGAATCACAAATACAGGAAACCCTCAGACTAGCAAAAAACTAATATTAAATGCGCATTTGATAATGTAGGTGTACATAAAGATCATGCTTGCTATGCAGGCAGCACTGCATTAGTTGCTGCGAAAACGGAAGTGTCAGAAAGTCGAGGGCGGTATCTGTCATCTCCTGGAGAACTCGAGAACTTATTGATGAGCTACGCTCTGGTAGGCTTACATCTTAGATAACTGCTGTATCTTTTCTTTGATCTTCTTCTGGGATTCTTTTCTCACAATGAGACCGTACCCAACCACGTCACCGCTCTGGGGATCTTTTTAATTCCCGAAAACAAGTAAGTTCTCTTCTTTTCTAAATTTGGGTAGGTATTCCGTGACAAAGATTGAATCCCCCATTTTCACCTAGGGTAGGCATTTTTTCTCTTTTTAGAAAATCACCTGCCGCCTATGTAGATCCAGAACCAAACGTAACTATATCCTGTTCTGGTCTTTGTGCCAAATCGGGAGAGGAATCTACCTCAATTAATGGAAAGATTATCTTAGTATCTCAATTTTAGATTAAATAGCAGTTTAATATCATGGATAAATCGGTTCAGATGACCAATTAGCGTGGTAATTAGATATCTATTTAATTTATACTATGGGTTAGACTGCAACTTCTGTTTTGCTTTCCCCATGTTTGACATCATTATCTCATAGTATAAGGGATACTTCTCAACAGTGTAGATTTTCAGAGCTTCCTCATAGGCTCTAATTGCCCTGGTAAGGTTCTCCTCTTTGTCTCGAACCTCGGCAAGATTACAGTAGGCAAGTCCAAGATTACTCTGGGCAGTTGCATAGTCAAGAGGGTACTTCTCAACAGTTCTGATTTTCAGAGCTTCCTCATAGGCTCTAATTGCCCTGGTAAGGTTCTGCTCTTTATCCCTTACGTTAGCTAATTCATAGTAACAGATTCCTTCGTTGTGTTTAATATGGGCATAAATCTCTGGGTATTTTCTCACAGAAACTGTTTTCAACGTATTCTGATATATCGCCAATGCGTCATCGGTCATATTTGCCTCTAACAATTCATCTGCATTATTTATATCAGCCATGAGTGCAGTTTTGGCTCTCCTTTCCGCTCTATATTCGAACAAATAGAAGAGTGCGATACCTACCAATATACCTCCAATCACAGTACTGATTATCGCTATGAAAACTGGATTATGCCCAAAGAACCTCATTGCGCCTTTTTTCTTGCTCAAAGTTTGGATCCGTGACTTTCTAGTTTTTCTTACCATGGCATTTCTCTTCTTGTGGGAGCGATAAACAATACTGCTGATTGTTTGGAAGTGCGAGAATAGCTCTCTTCGGTCAGAGCATCTTTTTTACTTTAAACAATTTGAGCGGTCGTGCTAATCCCAATTGGCCCAGGAGTATTCTAAAACCTTTTCTGCATCTTGTCAAAATCAAGAGACTCACTTTCATTAGTGATAGGTAGCGATTAAAAAGAGAACAAAATTAAATATCAATTTAAAACGTGGACACAGGCTGTCCAACCCATGTCTGTGATTTGGCCGCAAGTACAGAGAACATAATTTTCCCAAGTATTACATTAAATGGGCATTTAATTTGGTACCCACCGGGTCATGGCTACAATGATGTTGCACATTTTTTTGTATTGATTTTGAATCGATCAAGGCAAAAAACTAGATCTAAGGTTAGAGTGGAAAAAAGGGAACTGTCAGCTAGCAATGGTCTTTCCGCATCTTGACTTGATTCCTGGAATAACTATAATACAATATGATTCAGTTACTAATCTTAAGCAAAATTATTGTGACCAAATTGTGACCATTTCTTACCAAAATAGGTATAAATACATCGAAATAGATATAAGTAGATAAAAATAGAAAATCCTTTGCCAAAGCTACTTACAGGCGAAAATACAGGTCAGTTCAGGAAGGTAGGAACGGCCCAATTTAGTCCCGTGGGTTCGAATCCCACCCTCTCCGTCAATCTTACGCTTGGTTGATACATAGTAGAAAAGTAGCTCTCTTACTTCGGTGCATAGATGTGGGATTCGAAGCCGAGTCGAGCGCATCCGGGGGATGAAAAGTGAGCGGAGCGAACGACAGCGAGACCGGCAGGCTTCGGAGGAGGAGCGAGAGCGACGGGGGAGAAGGAATCCCACCCTCTCCGCCAGTTTTTGATATCCATTGGGACTCGAAGCCGAGCTGAGCGCCTCCAATGGAGGAAGAATGAGCTACCGCATAGAACTCGATCTAACCCAAACTCAACTTGCCCAAAAGATCAATGCCAAACAAAAAAGTATCTCTCGCTATGAAACCGGAGCATCGTCACTATCCATACGAACTCTAGTAAAAATTGCCAAAGTCCTCAAAAAACCAGCTGGATATTTCTTGGATGAGTGAGGCGAAGAAAAGGAGGTGAGAGTAAGTTATGAATGATCGAATTATTATAGACCCTGATATACAGCACGGCAAACCTGTTATCAAGGGAACAAGGGTTCCTGTTGTGCGCATTATCGGGGGGCTTGCAGGCGGTATGACAAAAGAAGAGATCATACGGGAATACGAGGTAAGTGAGGAGGATATTCGAGCTGCTCTAACCTATGCTGGCGAACTTATCGAGGAGGAAGAGTTTCATCCTCTTCCGAAATAGGGTGAAATTATGCAATTTCTAATTGATGAGGACTTACCACGTTCGACAGGTGATCTGTTGCGGAGCTATGGACATAAAGCAATCGATGTGCGTGACATCGGTCTACGAGGGGCAAAGGATTCACAAATTGCTTCCTATGCTCAAAGTAGAGACTTGTGTTTAGTGACAGGTGATTTTGATTTTTCGGATATCCGTAACTATCCACCCGCACAATATATGGGACTCATCGTTCTGAGTATTCCAAGGGATGTGCCAGCTCTTTTTATCCTCAACTTGCTCGAAGGCTTTCTGAAGCAAGACAAATTGGTTTCAGAATTGCCTGGGAAATTGGCGATTGTTGAACCTGGGCGTATCAGAATTCGAAAAGGTTAACAGAGTGCCCAACTTCACATAACACATACGTTTCATCTATTGATATTTAAGCTTTTGGCTATTTGTTGGTATGACATTCCCAATAAACGCAGTTGGGTTGCTTTTTTGGATAGTTTCTGATATAAATAGGGTTGGTGGGTAGGGAATATTTTGACATGGGCGGTTATTTCGGCAGCGGTTCGAATTAGTTGCAACCGCGTCCGCCAGAGTGAAATAGAACTAAGCACTAAGCATTGAGAACTGAGATTTACCAACAGGTTTTTTCTTAATTCTTAGTTCTCAGTTCTGAATTATTAACCAACGACAGCCAACAACTACCGCAGATAAGAGAAGGGGTTATCCAATGGCCAGAGAAGCTCTTTTGGTCATGGAAATGTTGAAGGATTTTGTGGAAAGAGGCGCCCCCCTGGAGGTGCCATCTGCCCGTAAGATTCTTCCTAAGGTAAAGCTAAGGATTGAGGAGGCCAGAAAAAAAGGAATTCCCGTCATTTACATCTGTGATGCTCACAGAGCTCAAGATGAGGAGTTTAAACGATGGCCTGCTCACGCTATTTTGGGTACCAAGGGGGCAGAGGTTGTGGAAGAGTTAAAGCCCCAAAAAACTGATTTTGTAGTAAAAAAGAGAAGATATTCTGGTTTTCTGGGGACCGATCTAGACCTCCTATTGAAGGAGCTTAAGGTTGAGAAGTTACACCTGACAGGGGTTCTCACTAATATTTGCGTTTTTTTTACCGCAGCGGAGGCGGCCATGAGAGACTATAAGGTAGTTGTGTATAGGGATTCTGTGGCGGCTCTTTCCGAAAAAGATCATAAGTTTGCCCTTGATCAGCTTGACCAGGTTCTTAAGATTAAGGTGGTTTAGACAACAAAAATTGGTTGGTTTTAATTTGAGAGACTCGGGTATGGAGTGGGTGGAAATAGAGATTGAGCAATTGGATTCAGATCTTCCTCTTCCTCAATATATGACGAGAGGATCGAGCGGTATGGATCTTTATGCTCGTCGCGCCACCACTCTTTTCCCCAGGCAGATAAAGTTGATTCCTACGGGGATAAAAGTGGGTATTCCCACTGGTTTTGAGCTTCAAATAAGACCTCGCAGCGGTTTGGCTACTCAGGGAGTAAGTGTGATCAACTCTCCAGGAACCATTGATCCTGACTATCGAGGAGAGATTAAGGTTATTCTTATTAATTTTGGAGAAAAGCCTTATCTTATCAAACGGGGAGATAGGATTGCTCAGGCGGTGCTTTGTCCTGTATGTTATGCCCGGCTAAAAGTTGTCAATCAACTAAGGAGGTCTGAAAGAAGTCACCAGGGGTTCGGTCATACGGGAAGGTAAGCCATGCTCATAAAAAGAAAAGAGGATGAGATTGTGGGAGTTCTTTTGGTAGTGGGCGGTATTTTTATTTTGTTGAGCCTTATTTTTTTCAACTCGTCCAGGTCTTCTTTTCTCACCTATCCTCCCCATATCTCTTCTGATAATTATGTCGGTAGGTTTGGGGTTTTTATAGCCTATTATCTTTATCTTGTCCTGGGATTAGGAGCCTTTTTAGTTCCTCTGGGTTTGATCAAAGGAGGAGTGGAAAAATTTAGACGAGGAAAGATGGATGGGTTGTTTCGTAAAATCACAGGACTTGTCCTTTTTCTCATAGCCTTCTCGACATCCCTGTCTATGTTGGGTTTAAATAAACTCCCCTTTCTTTATAGAGGGGGATTATTGGGACTATTCTTTTCTGAAACTTTCCTTTCCTTTTTTGGAAGGCTGGGAGCAGGTGCTATTCTAGGGGGGATTTTCCTTATTTCGCTCATTTTGTGGGTTGATTTTTCTCCGTTTTTAGCCAGACGAAAAATAAAAAAGCAGCTATCTGTTAAAAAGAGACCTTTCTCCCTGGAGAAACTCAAGAAAGAAAAAACCAAAAGATTCGCTGAGACCCCTAGCTCCAGTATGAATCTACCTCCATTTTCTCTTTTAAACCCTGTTCCCTCCCAAAGGACAGCAGCGGATGAGGTTAAAATAGCGGGAAGGAAACTGCGCCAAACCCTGGGAGATTTCGGGGTAGAGGTAGAAATTGATGAGGTCAAGGAAGGTCCCGCGGTTAATCGATTTGAGGTACGCCTTGCTCCGGGGATAAAAGTAAGTAAGTTAATGAGTCTTTCAAGTGATCTTGCTCTTTCTCTAGCTGTTTCTAAGGTCCGTATCGAGGTTCCTGTTTCAGGAAAATCCTTGGTAGGAGTGGAGGTTCCCAAAAAGAAGGTAAACTTTGTTTACCTGCGGGAGTTATTGGAAGATAGGGAGTTCAGGGAACCCAGAGCTAAGCTACTCTTTCCTCTGGGTAAGGACATCGCGGGAGTCCCCATCTGGGTCAATCTAGAATCCTTACCCCACCTGCTTATAGGAGGAGCCACCGGCTCGGGGAAAAGCGTATGCATCAATTCTCTCATTGTGAGTATCTTATGCAGGGCTCTCCCTGAGGAGGTAAAGTTTCTTTTGATTGATCCTAAAACGGTGGAACTAGTTGACTATTCAGGTATTCCTCACCTTCTTTTCCCACCTATAACTGAAGTAAAACAGGCTAACTCCGCTCTCGAATGGGTAGTGCAGGAGGTAAAGCGGCGATACCAGCGATTTAGCCAGGCAGGGGTACGGAATATAGCCAGCTTTAATGATAAGATGAAGTCTGGGAATGAGCCCGCAATTCCCTATTTGGTAGTGATCATTGATGAACTGGCGGACCTGATGATGTTGGGCGGGACCGGGTTGGAGAAGACTATCTGTAGAATAGCCCAGTTGGCAAGGGCAACCGGCGTTCATCTGGTAGTGGCTACTCAGCGTCCATCGGTGGATGTAATTACTGGCCTGATCAAGGCCAATTTTCCCTCTAGAATTTCCTTTGCCGTAGCTTCTCAAATTGATTCTCGTACAATCCTTGATGCCACGGGAGCAGAAAGATTGGTAGGTAATGGGGATATGTTGTACTCTCCGGTGGAAGCTTCTCAGCCATTCCGCATCCAGGGAAGTTTTATCTCGTCTTCAGAGGTAAAAAAGGTAGTCGATTTTATTAGAGAACAAGGAGAGCCTACCTATCTGGATGAGATAGTCAAGGGAGTCGAGGAAGGGAAAGGTCGGGAAGAGACTCCCTCCCACGATGAACTCTTTCCGGAGGCCAAGGAATTGGTAATGAGAAGGGGGAAGGCTTCCACTTCTCTTCTTCAGCGGAGATTAGCTATAGGGTATAATCGAGCTGCCCGGATCATGGATCAGTTGGAAAAGGCTGGAATAGTAGGATCACCCCGGGGAAGCAAACCACGGGAGGTGTTGAGAAGGGAGAGTTAGTGACTTTAGCTAATAAGATTACCTTAGCTCGTGTTGGTTGTATCCCCTTTTTTGTTTTCTTTTTGTTTGTGGGAGGAAAAAAGGGGATAGTTTTTGCTTTCATGATCTTTATTTTTGCTACTCTTTCCGATTTTTTGGATGGATGGTTGGCCCGCCGCAAGCATGAGGTGACCTCTAGCGGAAAAATAATTGATCCTGTTGCCGACAAGATTTTGATTTATAGTGCTTTCATCTGCTTTATTCAACTTCACCTCATTCCATTTTGGATGGTCATAATTATCATGGGAAGAGATTTTCTGGTAACAGCTCTACGGATTGAGCTGGCGGCAAAGCAGGTAATTCTGGCTGCTGGTCAACTGGCAAAACTGAAGACTTTCTTTGAAGATCTAGCAGTCATTTTTGTTTTTTTTGTTATGGTGGCTAAAGATTTTGAAGTTAGACTTTGGAAACCCGGAATGCTAATCTTTGTTTTGATGGGTATTGCTACCTCGTTAGCTGTCATATCAGGCATCCATTACTGGATGGAGAACAGAAGGCTTTTAGGATGAAAACTATTTTTACTTTTTTAGGGACAGGGTTTGGAGCAGGGTATACTCCATTTTTACCTGGAACAGCAGGGACTTTGTTGGGAGTAGTGATATATCTAGTTTTGAGCCGAATTTTTACTCATCCTTTTAGCTATGTAGTGATGTTGGTGATTTTTAGTGGCTTCGGGGTGTGGATTTGTGGAAAATGTGACCATCATTTTGAAAAAGAAGATTCTCCGGTGATTGTCATCGACGAAATAGGAGGATTTTTGATAGCTATGTTTGCCCTGCCCGTTTCCTTTCGATTTATTTTTCTAGGATTCATTTTATTTAGAGCCTTTGATATTCTTAAGCCCTTTAAAATAGAGAGACTTCAAAGACTCCCGGGAGGTTGGGGTATCATGGCAGATGATATAGCAGCAGGCATTTTGGCTAATTTGATGCTCCATATAGCTCGGATAATGCTGGGATGGTAGCAGTTTTAAAAAGGAGGCATTGATGAGTAAAATTACTGAGATTCGCTGGCATGGAAGAGGGGGACAGGGTGCAAAAACGGCGTCCTTGTTGTTAGCTGAATCTGCTCTGGAGGAGGGAAAATATATTCAGGGATTTCCTGAGTATGGTCCCGAACGCATGGGAGCTCCTATGCAGTCTTTTACCCGGATTAGCGAGGTTCCCATTAGCCTACATTCTCATGTCAGGACTCCTGATGCTGTAGTAGTCCTGGATTCCACATTATTGGGCACTGTTGATGTAACCTTTGGTCTTGGAGAAAAAGGTGTAATTCTGGTAAACAGTCCCGAGACTCCTCAAACCATAAGAAGAAAGTTAGGGTTAAACAAAGGTAAAGTTTTTACCGTAGATGCTACTTCCATATCTATAGAGATCCTGGGGAAGAATTTACCCAATACCCCTATGTTGGGGGCTTTAATCAAGGTTACCAGTCTATTAAGTCTAGATACAGTCGCATCTTCCATTAAGCACAAGTTTGGAAAAAAGTTTAGTTCCAGAATAATAGAGGGAAACATAGAGGCTATAAAGAAGGCTTATGAGGAGGTAAAGGAAGAATGAAAGAGAAAGGTTGGAAGGATATTCCCTGGGGAGGGCTGATTTTAGAGGAAGGTAATGCAGAAGAGTATAAGACGGGAAGTTGGCGAACCCATCGGCCAGTATGGGATGAAAAGAAATGTACCCACTGTCTTTTATGCTGGGTTTATTGCCCAGATTCTTCTATTATTGTTAAAGAAGAAAAATTCAAACAATTTGATTATGATCACTGCAAGGGTTGTGGAATTTGCTCAACCCAGTGCCCGACGAAAGCTATCCACATGGAAGAAGAGGGTAAATTTGTGATAAAGACGGAAGGAGGAAAATAAGGTGGGAAGGATAGTTGGTTTAACCGGTGATGAGGCTACGGCTGAAGCGATGCGACAGATCAATCCTGATGTAGTGGCTGCCTACCCCATTACTCCTCAAACAGAGACGGTACAGAGATTTTCTGAGTTTGTGGCTGAAGGGATAGTTGCTACCGAGATGGTGAGGGTAGAAAGCGAACATTCAGCTATGAGTGCCTGTGTAGGAGCGGCAGCAGCGGGGGCTCGAGCCATGACTGCCACTTCGGCTAATGGCCTGGCCTTGATGTGGGAGATCTGTTATATTGCGGCCTCTTATAGACTGCCTGTAATAATGGCTGTGGTAAATAGAGCCTTGAGTGGTCCTATTAACATCCATTGCGATCATTCTGACTCCATGGGGACGCGAGATGCTGGGTGGATCCAGATATACAGTGAGAACTGCCAGGAGGCTTATGATAATCTCATTCAGGCGGTACGAATAGCTGAAGAGGAGAAGGTTAGACTTCCGGTAATGGTCACTTTTGATGGATTTATCATTTCTCATGCCATGGAGCGAGTTGAGATATTGGAAGATGACGAGGTGAGCCAGTTTATCGGTAAATATAAGAATGCCTATTCGCTTCTTGATGTGGACAGTCCTGTGACCTACGGCCCTCTTGATCTATATGACTATTACTTTGAGCATAAAAGACAACAGATAGAGGCCATAGAAATCTCACCCGAGGTTATTCAAAAAATTGGGAGGGAATTCAAAGATTTAAGCGGTCGGTATTATGATTTAATGGGAAGTTGTCATCTGGAGGGAGCGGAGTTGGTTATTGTAGCTGCTGGTTCTACTGCCGGAACGGTTGAGAGTGTGGTAGATGAATTAAGAGAGAAGGGTGAGAAAGTGGGTCTTCTCAAAATTAGAATTTTCCGTCCTTTTCCAGCCAAACAGATCGCAGAAGCCTTAAGAGGCGTGAGAGCAGTGGCTGTTCTAGACCGTTCTGTTTCCTTCGGGGCGCAGGGAGGACCAATCTTTCTGGAGATTAGATCCGCCCTTTTTGACGAGATTAAACCACCAGCCGTGGTAAATTATATTTATGGACTGGGGGGACGAGATATCGGGGTGGATGAAATTGAGCGAGTTTATAAAAATCTGGAAAGAATTGCCCATACTAAAAAGGTAGACGAATTAGTCGGTTATCTAGGGCTCAGGGAGTAAAATAAGGAGGAGAAGATGCCGTCCCTTAAAGTTTTATCCAGGAAAAAAGAGTTGCTTACCGGAGGTCACCGGCTTTGTGCTGGCTGTGGTGCCTCCATAATTGTAAGGCAGGTTCTTATGGCTGCCGAAGATCCCGTGGTAATGAGTTCTGCTACCGGGTGTCTGGAGGTAGCTACCACCATTTATCCTTTTACTGCCTGGAGAATTCCCTGGATTCATTGTGCTTTTGAGAATTCAGCTTCTACTTTGTCTGGAGTAGAAGCTGCCTATCGTAGTCTAAAAAGACAGGGTAAGATCGACCGTACCATTAAGTTCATTGCCTTTGGTGGTGATGGGGGGACCTATGACATAGGACTTCAGGCCTTGTCCGGAGTTCTGGAAAGAGGGCACAATCTCCTTTATATCTGCTACGATAATCAAGCTTATATGAATTGTTTAAGTACATCTTCTTTGATAATGACTGAAGATGGAGTTAAGAGAATAACAGAAGTAAAAGAAGGAGATGAGGTATATGCCTTTGATCAGAGAACCTATCAGTTAGTTTTGAAAAAATGTAGTGGGGTATTTGACAATGGAATAAAGGATGTTTACGAACTTACCACTTTGCACCATTCAATAAAGGCAACGGCGAATCATCCCTTTTTGGTCTTAAAAAGGAATGGTAGAGGCAAGAAGAATAATTTTGTTTGGCAAACAATCTCAGAAATGAAGACGGGAGATGAAATCGTAGTACTGAAAAATTTAGACGAAGGAGAATCATTTAAATTTGATTTTAATAAAGTAAAAAAGGGAGACTACAAAGTAAATCGTTCAAAAAATTTTTTAATCGATAACAAGTATTTTGAGATAGAAAAAGTAAGAGATATAAAATTAGTTGGACCAGAGCCGACTTTAGATTTGAGGGTAGAGGGTGAGCATAATTTTATTGCTGATGGAATTGTGGTTCACAATACAGGGATCCAGAGATCGAGTGCTACTCCTGAAGGGGCGGCAACTACTACCAGTCCTGTGGGAAAGGCCATACCGGAAGGAAAGCAAAGACCCCGCAAAGATTTAACCCGGATTGCAGCTGCTCATGACTCTCCCTATGTGGCTCAGGCTAATCCTGCTTATTACAATGATTTAATTAAGAAGGTACGAAAGGCCTTAAGTACAGAGGGTCCAACTTTTATCAATATTCTCTCGCCCTGTCCCCGGGGCTGGAGGCATGATCCTTCTCTCTCCATTCAGATTGCTAAACTGGCAGTCTCGACCGGAGTCTGGCCTCTTTATGAGGTGGAAAAAGGTCAATACAGGGTCACTTATCGTCCTAAAAAGAGACATCCTCTAAGAGAATGGCTGGAGTCTCAGGGAAGATTCAGACACCTTTTGCGGCCCGAGAATAAGGGGATTATGGAAAGATTAGAAAAACAAGTAGAAGAGAAAGAAAAGAGTCTATTAGCCTTAGCGGGGGAGGAAACTTCCGCGTGATTACAAATTTTCGTAAGTATTCAGTGAACCCCATCATTTTTGGTAGTCGCAAGGCTTAGAGCCTGCGCACCCTAAAGGGTGCGGCTACCCTGAAAATTCAATGTGACACGGCGTTTACTAAGCATTTACAAATTTTCTCTAAACCAGCCTACTGTTTTTCCTAATCCTTCTCTCAGGTTAAGTTGGGGTTGCCAGTCCAGCTCTTTTTTCGCTTTGTCAGTATTTAAAAATATTCTCCTTATCTCTCCTTTTCTTTCCGGAGCATAGATTGGTTGGACTTTGAAGCCGATTATCTCTGCTAAAAGCTGGTATAACAGATTCACCGAACTTCCTTTACCTGTTCCCACGTTGTAGGCCAAATCATCGGGCGAGCTTGGCTTCCTCTCATTAAGGCTTTCTATCTTCTGGCTGGCGAGTAGGTGAACGTTTACTACCTCACTGACGTGTATGTAATCACGTAACTGCTCACCATCTCCGAAAATTTTGGGCCTTTTTCCCCGGAGCATCTGTTGGGTAAAGATAGCAATCACTCCCGCTTCTCCATAAGGGTCTTGTCGGGCCCCATAGACATTTGCGTACCTCAAAGAAAGGTAATTGAGCCCATAAGTTTTTCTATAATAGTGAAGATAATGTTCTATGGTATGCTTTGAAACTCCATAGGGGGAAAGAGGATTTTTTGGATAGTGCTCATCCACTGGTAAATCGGTCGGTTCTCCGTAAACGACTCCTCCTGATGAGATAAAAATGAAGTTATTTACCCCGTGTTTTACACAGTTATTTAAAAGATTTAAGGTTCCCAGAATATTTACCTCTGCATCGAACACAGGCTTTTTTACAGAAACTCTCACATCTATCTGAGCCGCATGATGGTTAACCAGGTTGAACCTTTCCTCAGCAAAAATTTTATTTAACCTTTTGTCGGTGATGTCCATCTGATAAAACTTGGCTTTTTCATTGAGATTCTCTTTCTTTCCACTGGATAGATTATCCACTACCACCACCTTCCAGCCTTGCTGGAGGTACCCGTCAACCACATGGGAGCCAATAAAACCTGCTCCCCCGGTTACCAATACCTTTTTCATACCAGATTTCCTTTCTTATCCTTTTTCAATCTTTTTCTTCCTTCCTCGAAAAAAGGCTCGGCAAAGGAAGTTGACCAGGTTCTCTCCTCAAAGGATCTTTTCTTCAAGGTATCGAGGAAACCCTTAAAATCCTGGTAGTAAGAGCCATAGATGTGGTAACTGTCAGCAATATGTAGGTATTTACCTACATTTATCTTTTTGTCTATTTTCTCACTAATTTTCTCTGCAATTACTTTTTGTAGCTCGGTGAAGGCGAACATATTCATGAATGCGGCTTTAAAAGCGTCGTTACTTCTAAAGTGAACATTCAACTGGAGACGATCCTCAAAGATTCTTAGCCAGAAGCGTTGCATACAGGGTGAATCGCTACACTCAGGATCAAGCCAGGCTTTCCAGGTGACCGCTTGGGCCCGACGAGTGTACGGCGTTTCGGATAGCTTGCGGACCAAATAATCAATCTGGTCTACGCTCTTTCCTTCAGCCTTATAGTTAAATAGTCTTTCATGGTAGGTATATTCCCATTTTCCTTCCTCTGGTTTAATCCAGTCATCATGGATACCGAAGATAACCTCCTGCCGATAGATCTCCAGGTCTTCCAGACCAGCGGGAAAAGCTCGGTGCAAACGAGGTTCTTTGAAGGGATGCGTTACTTCCATAATCATAGTGCAATCTCGGCTGGGAGGATCCCCCGCTTTATCGTATTCAGTTCTTATGGCTATCCCACCCTGCCAGCACTTCATCACTGACTTTTCCCATACTTCAGGAAGAGTTTCCCCCTCTACCTTAATAACCGGACAATCGTTTGAAAGATCCTTTTTACCCATTGTTCCTTTCTTGATTTATAATTCCTGGCCACTGATTTTTGCCCTTCTTTCATGCCATACTGTATTTTGTTCATAAGCATAAGCAATTCTAAGCAGCATAGGTTCGTCAAATGGTTTTGCCAAAATCTGAAGGCCGATAGGAAGGTCGTCTTGGTTAAAACCGCAGAGGATAGACATTCCTGGTATACCAGCGAGGTTAGCAGATATAGTGAAAATATCAGAAAGGTACATCTTAAGAGGATCGTCTATTTTTTCCCCTATCTTAAAAGCTACGGTTGGTGCAGTGGGAGTAATTAGAGCATCAAAATTCTGGAAAACCCTATCAAAATCTTCCTTAATAAGAGTACGCACTCTTTGGGCCTTTCCGTAGTAGTTCTCGTAATAACCCTTACTCAAGACATAAGTTCCCAGCATTATCCTTCTTTTTACCTCATCACCGAATCCTTCCTGACGAGTTCTTTTATACATATCTATAAGACTGGTCTCATCCGGAGTTCTGCATCCATATCCCACTCCATCGTATCTGGCCAGGTTAGAGCTTGCCTCAGCAGTGGCTATCAGGTAATAGGTGGCTATGGCGTAATCCGTATGAGGGAGGGATACTTCTTCTATTCGAGCTCCCAAGTCTTCCATGACTTTAGTGGCCGCTAGAACTTTCTTTTTCACCTCTTCTTCCATGCCGGGAATAAAATATTCTTGAGGAAGACCTATCTTTATTCCGTGAAGATCTGGAATAAGGGATCGATGGTAGTCAGGAACAGGGTAATCGAGAGAGGTAGAATCACACAAATCTCTGCCGGAGATTACCTGCAGAAGATCTGCGCAGTCGGTAACATCCTTAGTTATAGGGCCAATCTGATCTAAAGACGAGGCGAAAGCTACCAGCCCGTAGCGGGAAACCCGACCATAAGTTGGTTTCATCCCTACGATTCCACAGAGAGCAGCCGGTTGACGGATAGACCCACCCGTATCTGAACCAAGGGCAAGAGGAGCTTCACCACTGGCAACAGCTGCTGCCGATCCCCCACTCGAGCCTCCTGGAATGGTTTCTGGATTCCAGGGGTTATGGGTTATTTTAAAGGCAGAATTTTCTGTGCTCGATCCCATAGCAAACTCATCCATATTGGTCTTGCCTATGATGATGGCTCCTTCTTTTTTTAGTTTCTCTATCACAGTAGCTGAGTAGGGAGGATAGAATCTCTTAAGGATCCGAGAAGCACAGGTAGTTTTGCCTTTTTCTACACAGATAAGATCTTTAATGGCAATGGGAATCCCGGTAAGAGGCTTCATCTGTTCTCCTTGAGAAATTCTTTTGTTCCACTTCTTTGCCTGATGGATAGCTCCTTCTTCATCAAGACTCAGAAAGGCTCCTATTTTACCCTCCACGTCCCTGATGTGCTGAAATATTGAAGAGACCACTTCTTCAATAGAAACCTCTTTATCCTCAATTAACCTATGGAGTTCATGCGCAGAAAGCTCGTAAAGTTCCAATTAAATCTCCTTTACCACCACGAATTTGCATGAATGCTATCAGTTCGCTAAGGGTTGTCAAATTCCCTGAAAGATGAGGATTTGCCGCAAAACTTGATTCTGGGACAAGAGTCTACCGCTCATCATTATTTTTTTATTGGTACGAAATCTTCGTTAGAAGTTTGACCGAAGGTGCTCTTTTTGGTTAACTCTTCATCTCGCCCCAGTTTTTTCCCATCTTTGTCTCTACCACCAGAGGGACAGAAAGCTTCATGGCCCTTTCCATTTCCTGTTTCGCTATTTTGCGAGTCTGGTCTATTTCGGCCTCCGGCACCTCCAACAGGAGCTCATCATGGATTTGAAGAATGATGTAGGCTCCTAATCCCTCCTTTTTGAATCTTCTATCCAGATTGATCATGGCTAGCTTGATGAGATCAGCAGCTCCTCCCTGAACAGGAGTATTCATAGCTGTGCGCTCAGCAAATTCCCGAGTTCTCTTATTTCGCGAGTTAATCCCGGGAAGACGCCTCTTCCTTCCCAGAAGGGTGGTTACATACTGTTTCTCTCGGGCGTCCCTTAAGGTTTTCTCTATATAGTCCTTCACTTTAGGGTAGCGATCAAAGTATTTCTCAATATAGTCTTCGGCTTCTTTTTGAGAGATTCCCAGATCTCGGGAGAGTCCATAGGCACTTATTCCGTAGATAATTCCAAAATTGACCACTTTTGCTTGTCGTCTCATCGGGGGAGTAACCTTTAGAGGAAGAACACCAAAAATCTCAGCTGCTGTTTCTCGATGGATATCCTCATTTTTGGCAAAAGCTCTTTTTAGATTAGAGTCTTGAGAAAGATGAGCTAGAAGCCTTAGTTCAACCTGTGAGTAGTCGGCAGAAAGAAACACATATCCATTTTCTGGCATAAAAGCGCGTCTTAATCTTTGTCCTAACTTGTTCCTGATGGGAATGTTTTGCAAATTAGGCTCTGAAGAGGAAAGCCTTCCCGTGGCAGTAACAGTTTGATTAAAAGAGGTATGTATCCTTCCCGTGGCAGGGTTGATTAATTCGGGGAAAGGCCTTATGTAAGTTGACTCTAACTTAAAAAACCGTCGGTACTCCAATATTTTAGTCACGAAAGGATAAAACAAAGATAGGGTTTGTAGAACTTCCTCATTGGTAGAGTATCCGGTCTTGGTCCTTTTAAGAGGCGGCAGATTCATTTTTTCGAAAAGAATCTGGCTCAACTGCTGGGAAGAATTCATATTAAATCTTTCTCCCACCTCTTGATAGATTTCTTCTTGTATTTCCTTCCTTTTCTTCTTTATGTCCTTTAAGAAGTCTTCCAGGGCGGCTTTATCAACTTTGATGCCCCTCTCTTCCATCTTAGCCAGAATCTCTATGAGCGGCATCTCTATGTTCAGAAATAATTCCCAGAGGTTCTCTTTTTTTAACCTTTCTTCCAGCAATTCCGAAAGCTGTGAGATGATCTTGGCTCTTTTAGCAGGATGGGCTTCTTTATCCAGATCTGTTTCCAGATAGTGAAGGGCCAAATCTTCCAGGGGATAATGGGATGCCAAAGGATTTAAAAGATAGGCAGCTAGTTCGGTATCAAAGCCCAGTCCAGTCAGATCCATCTTTAACATTTTTAGCTGATGAACTGTGGTCTTCAGATCATGCCCTATCTTCATAATTTTGGGATCTCTAAATATAGGATTTAATTTACTTATAATCAGATGGTTCTTTATCCCGGCTTGCTTGAGAGAGAGCCAATAAAGAGGCTTATCTTTGACGAAAAAAGCCATACCTTCTATTTTTCCATTTTTTTGAGGCTCAAGGATAAAGAAAGTCTTCTTCAGATTAGAGGCGAGACTGATCAAGTCGGGTAAGCTGGAGATTTCATAAAAGCGGGTTTTAGGGAAGATGGAAGGCCCAAGTTCTTTAATCAGTTGGTTAAATTCAAGATGGCTGAACAAAGGGAGGAGAAGATCTCTTTGGGGGGGGTTAACTTTAAGCTCATCCAGACTAACTTCAAGGGAGACTGAAGTAATAGTAGTAGCCAGTTTCTTGTTTAATCTTGCCTGGTCAGCATGTTTTATTAAAAGCTCTCTTTTTTTGCCAGGAAGTTGATCAAGGTTATCAAGAAGATTATCCAGGTTCTTGAATTTTTGGATCAACTCCTTGGCCATAACCGGTCCAATGCCGGGAACGCCAGGGATATTATCTGAGGTATCCCCCACTAAGGCTAAAAAATCAGGAATTTGTGACGGAGAGACTCCGTATTGTTTTTTCACCTCTTTCTCATTAAAACGACGGATATCGGTAATTCCCTTTCTCGGTCTGAGAACACAGATAGAGGAGGATACTGTCTGCAGGGCATCTTTGTCTGCGGTGAGAATTTCAATCCTCAGGTCCATTTTTTCTCCTTTTTTGGCCAGAGTTGCCAATAGATCATCCGCCTCATATTCCTCATTCTCGAAAAAGGGAATTCCAAAACCCTTCAGAACTTCTTTAGTTAGGGGAATCTGGCTAGCCAGGTCCTCGGGCATTCTGGGTCGGGTAGCTTTATACTCCTTCCATTTTCGATGACGAAAGGTTTTTCTACCTTTATCAAAAGCACAGGCAATGTAAGCTGGTTGTTCTTCTCGAAGGAGCTTCATTAGCATCCGGGTGAACCCATAAACAGCACCAGTGGGAACTCCTTCTGAGTTAGTCAAAGGAGGAAGGGCATAGAAGGATCGATAAAGCAGGGCATTACCATCAATGAGAATAAATTTTTTCTGAGATTCCAATTATTTGTCTCTTCTTAAACTAGACTTTGGGTTAAAATTCTCTACCTTTACCCCGTTAGAAAGGAGGCTCCCTCCGCGCGCCCCGTTTTAGAGATTTTGTTTCTAACGGGGTTTATTTAGGATCCTTGGTATTATTATAGCAGATCTTTTGCTATTAAGCAAAAAAGATAAATCCTACTTGCCATTTAGCTTATATGTTGTATAATGGTAAAGCCTTAAATGAGAGATTAAGAGTCAGTGGTTAGTGATGAGAGGTAGTGAGGACTTTCTTTTCTGTTCATTTGATTAGCACTACAGCGAGGCAGGATGAAAAACTGATGTTTTCTCGATAGTACTGGGAAAGCGTTAGTACTTAGAAGATTCATATGCGTATGGAGGGGAAGAGTCCTGAGATGTTTCTTGAGTTAAAAGACGGAAGAGAAGGCTAGACTTTACATTTTGAGCTGGTGTGTTATAATGAAAATCTGGAGGGACACCGGAAGAGTCCCGAAATATTTCTTGAGGTATAGCAATTTCAATAATCTCTCTGAATTATTATCAAGTAAACCTCGGTAGACCAAATATCAGAAAAAAGAGGGGAGCAGGCTCGACTTGCTCGAGCCGTCGAGGGGGGTCATTCCGGAGGAATCGGCGAAGCCCTATTTCCCCCCTTGATATGTTCTCTAAATTATTTTTTTGAGGGGGGTGAAAATGAGGAAAGAAAAGAGAAAGTTCTTTACTCTGATGTGGGTTCCCCATTCTCAAGGTAAGGTTCGCCACCTTGCAATATCACAATTTGCCTTTTCTTTGACTCTTCTGGGGGTTGGTTTAGCAATTGTTATTTTGTTTTTTTTCTTCATTGATTATTCTCAGATGAAGAACAAACTGGTTCGTCTAAACGAATTAGAGAGAATAAATCAGATCCAAGCCAGGAGGATTTTTTCCCTGGCAGAGAAAATAAAAGACTTTAATCAGACTATGCAAAGATTGCAGGAACTGGAACAAAGAATAAGGTCACTAGCTGGAGTAGGGGGTAGTGAGATTAATGAGCAAAAATTAGGTCGAGGAGGACCGAGTCTCTACCTGCCTCTTAAAGAGAAAATAGATATAGATGCAAATAGTCCCCTCTCGTTTAAGTTAATTGGAAAAATTGAGGAAAACGTTGAGGTTCTCAAGGCTGAAGCTGAGGTACGCCAGGCAGGTTTTGGGGAGGTGGAGAAGGTCATCCTTAAGAAAAGAGATCTATTTGCTTCAACTCCCAATATTTTTCCTGTTCAGGGATGGATTTCTTCTGGATACGGTTGGCGCCGAAACCCTTTTAGCAAGCGCAGAGAGTTTCATCAGGCTATTGATCTCGTTGCTCCTTGGGGTACCCCGGTGAAGGCGGCTGCCCAGGGAAAGGTTGTCCATGCTGGATGGAGAAAGGCCTACGGACTCACCGTAGAGGTAGAAGATGGTCACGGGTATTCTACTGTTTATGGTCATCTTTCTCGTATTCTGGTAAAAAAAGATGCACGGATAGAAAAGGGTGGGATAATAGGTAGGATAGGAAGTAGTGGCCACAGTACCGGGCCTCATCTTCA
Source organism: Candidatus Aerophobetes bacterium Ae_b3b (assembly GCA_005223085.1). Taxonomy (GTDB): domain Bacteria; phylum Aerophobota; class Aerophobia; order Aerophobales; family AE-B3A; genus AE-B3B. The sequence continues at coordinate 19,093 of NJBP01000019.1, forward strand.
TTTTGAGGTGTGGTTTCGGGGAAAAACGATAGATCCTTTAAATTTAATGGTAGAACCCCTGGGATCGGGTGATTGACATCAAAAAGTTTGGTTGCAATGAGTTGATGGCTGATAGATAATTTTTAGCCGAGACCCAGGTGGGGAGAGGAAAATGTTTAAGAGAGGAGAGAAGTTCAAGACTAGCAGTGTAATTGGGAAGGAAACAGAGTTTAAAGGAAACTTAAAAGACAGGGAAAGTATTCGCATCGACGGAAAATTTGAGGGAGAGATCGAAGTAGGGGGAAATTTGATTGTAGGAGAAAATGCAGTTATCAAGGCAAATATAAAGGCTAAGTCGGTAAGCATCGGAGGTAAGGTTGTTGGTGATGTTAACTGCGAAGGAAAAGTAGAGCTTTTTTCCTCAGGGAGTTTAGAGGGTAAGGTAAAAGCTTCTGATTTGACTATTGCTGAAGGAGCTTTCTTTAATGGAGAATGTAGGATGGTTCCCCTGAGTGAATTTCCCGGAAAAGAGAACTCTGAGTCACAAGAGGGTTAAAATCTACTCCATGCCAAAAAAAATAAAGGGGCGGCATAGCCAAGCGGTAAGGCAGAGGACTGCAAATCCTTTATCCCCGGTTCGAATCCGGGTGCCGCCTCCAAGCCCAGTTAGCTCAGTGGTTAGAGTGCTTGCTTGACATGCAAGAGGTCGCTGGTTCAAGTCCAGCACTGGGCACTATAAAAACAGTAAATAGTGATTCGTATCGGAATTCAAGGAACCAATGGGGTCAGAAGATAAACTTCAAAGTGAAGTAAACCTTGAGGCTTTGCGCCATAGTACTTCCCATATCATGGCGCAGGCTGTTAAAAGAATTTTTCCTCAGGCAAAACTGGGCATAGGTCCCCCCATTAAGGATGGTTTTTACTATGATTTTGATCTGGATGGGGCAATTCTTTCTCAAAATTTACCTCGAGTCGAGAAGGAAATGAGGAGAATAATTGAAGATAATCTCCCCCTTGAGAAAAAAATAGTGATCAAAAAAGAGGCTGAAAAGATCTTTAAAAAAAGAAACGAGCCCTACAAATTGGAACTCTTAGAAGAGATACCCGATGATGAGGTTACCTTATATCGACAGGGTGAATTTATTGATCTATGCCGAGGTCCCCATCTAAAAAGGACAGGCGAGGTAAAGTTTTTTCGCCTTCTTTCCCTGGCCGGGTCATATTGGCGAGGGAAGGAAGAAAATCCGATGCTGTCCCGCATCTATGGAACGTCATTTTATAGAAAAGAAGAATTGGAGGATTACCTAAAGCGATTAGAAGAGGCAAAGAGAAGAGATCATCGAAGATTAGGTAAGGATTTGGATCTTTTCAGCGTTTCAAGCGATTTGGGAGCAGGATTTGTAATCTATCATCCTAAGGGAGCACTTCTCCGAGAGATTATAGAAAATTTTGAGAAAGAAGAACATTTAAAAAGGGGATATCAACTAGTAAAAACTCCTCATCTTTCTAGAGCTAGGCTCTGGGAACAATCAGGGCATCTTGACTTTTATCGAAAGAATATGTATATTTTCTCCTCAGGAAAAGAAGACTATGTAATTAAACCCATGAATTGCCCCGGGCATATATTGATTTATAAATCAAGGATTAGAAGTTACAGAGATTTGCCCTTGCGATATTTTGAGTTAGGCACTGTTTATAGACGGGAGGAATCTGGAGTATTACATGGTCTTTTAAGAGTGAGAGGTTTTACCCAGGACGATGCTCATATATTTTGTGCACCTGCACAATTGATTCAAGAGATAAGAGGAGTACTGCAATTTGCCCTTTTTATGATGAAGATTTTCCGTCTAGGGTATCGAGTAAGCTTATCGACCCGACCTACTCAGTACATTGGTTCGCTCAATTCTTGGGAGAAGGCAACTGATGCACTGAAGAAGGCTCTGGAGGAAGAGAAACAGGATTTCGAGATTGCTCAAGGGGAAGGAGCTTTTTATGGTCCTAAGATAGATATTCAGATGGAGGATGCTCTGGGTAGATTATGGCAAGGTTCCACTATTCAGGTAGATTTTAATCTCCCAGAAAGATTTGATCTTACCTATATAGCTTCTGATGGAAAAAAGAAGCGGGTAGTTATGATACATCGAGTAGTTCTGGGAACAATGGAGAGATTTCTCGGAGTATTGATTGAACATTGGGGAGGAGCTTTCCCGGTTTGGCTTTCCCCGGTCCAAGTCAGGATATTGACCGTGACCAATAAAGAAGATTCTTTTGCTACTCGCATTTTTCAAAGGATGAGGAACGAGGGTATTCGGGTTGAGATTGATGACAGAAATGAAATGTTAGGCCATAAGGTGAGGGAGGCGCAATTAGACAAGATTCCCTACATGTTAATAATAGGGGCAAAAGAGGTAAAAGATGGTTTGGTAACCATACGTAAAAGAAATGGAGAGAACTTGAAGGAAATAAGATTGGATGAGTTCATTCCAGCGATTAAGAGTGAGATACGAAGCAAATAGGCTACCGGATGTTAAAAATTGGCTAGGCCAACTAGAGGTTAAACTAGGCCAAGAAAAGGGGGAAGAATTAGAATCAAGGCGAAGATTGCAATAAACGATGAGATAAGAGCCAAGAAGGTAAGACTTGTCGACCAAGACGGCAAGCAAAAGGGAATTGTCTTACGCGAAGAGGCCTTAAAAATTGCGCGAGAAGAGGGATTGGATCTGGTGGAGGTAGCACCAGAGGCCAATCCTCCTGTCTGTAGAATTTTGGATTACGGTAAGTTCAAATATCAACAAGAAAAACGTAGAAAGAAATCCAAGAAAAAACACTCTACTAACGTATTAAAAGAGGTAAGACTAAGCTACAGGATAGGGGAGCACGATTTTGAAGTGAAACTAAGGAAAGTATGTAAGTTTCTAAAAGAGGGGCATAGAGTAAAAACTACTCTTCGATTCAGGGGGAGAGAAATGATCTATAAGGATCGGGGAAAAATGATTCTCGAGCGGATAGCTCAGGAAGCGCAAGAGTTTAGTAAGGTTGAGTCTCCTCCTTCTGTCAGTGGTAGAAGGATAGAGCAGTATTTGATACCTAAGGTGGCAAAGTAAGTAAACCCCATTGGAGACGTTGTCTCTGATGGGGCACGCAGAGGGAACCTTCTTTCTAACAGGGTAAACTTCAAGGGAGAATAAGGCAGAGGAATGCCTAAAATTAAAAGTCATAGAGGGGCGATGAAGCGATTTAAAAAGACCAAAAAGGGAAAAATGAAAAGAAGTCAGGCCTTTAGTGGTCATTTGAAAGCAAAAAAGACCTCTAAGAAAAAAAGAAACTTGAGAAAAAGTGTAATATTGGGTAAAGGAGATACCGCGAGGATCAAAAGATTGGTTTCATAAATGTCCTTTATTTTGTGAGAAAAGAGAAATTTAATGACTAGAATAAAAAGAGGCACAATTCACAGTAAAAAGAGAAAGAGAATATTGAGACTTGCCAAGGGATATAGAGGAGGGAGGAGCAAGCTTTACACTCTGGCAAGCGAGGCTCTAAAGAAAGCACTTTCTGCCAAGTATAAGGGTAGAAAAAGAAGAAAGAGAGATTTCAGAAGACTGTGGATTGCCAGGATTAACGCTGCCTCTCGCAAGGAAGGAATCCCTTATAGTCGTTTTATAAGAGGACTAAAGAAGGTTAATATCAAACTAAACAGAAAAGTTCTCTCGGAGTTAGCCATTAGTGATCCTTCCGAGTTCTCAGAATTGATAAAGAAGGCTAAGGAAGGACTAGAGGAGTAGAGTTGACCGGATGGTTGAGGTCCTTTTTGATGCCTATAGGGATATTTGTTTCTCTAGTTGGGTTGTCTATTGGAATTGGCTTTTTGACTCTCAGGATATTAGTTCCGTCGAAGACAATGGAAGTTCCTTCTATTGCTGGCAAGGAGATAAAGGAAGCAGCTATTATTTTGAGTGAGCGGGATCTGGCTCTCAAGATAGTTGGCCAGGAGTATTCCCTTCAAGTCCCCGGAGGAGTTATCATTTCGCAATTGCCTTCTCCCGGGACAAAAGTACATAAGAACAGGGAAATCGAGGTTGTTATAAGTGAGGGAAGGAAGGTGCTATCTGCGCCTTCCTTGGTAGGCAAAAGAGTTAGAGAGGCCAAGGTCTATCTGTCTGAGAGAGGATTAAAGTTTAGAGATGTAAGTTATGTTTGGGCTGAACTTCCCCAAGGGGTTATTATAGCTCAAGATCCTCCTCCTCAGACTGATATAAATCCGCGGCAAGGCATAAGTATACTAGTAAGTCTGGGTAAAAGCAATCCTCATTTTTATATGCCTAATTTTGTAGGAAAAAAAGTGGGGGAGGTAAAAGATCTTTTTGAGAAGTTACCTTTAAAGATAGGGAAGATAAAAGAGTCTCCTTCTTTAAAAGAAGAAGGAGTTGTTCTTTCTCAATCTCCTCCTCCTGGATCTAGATTAGATTCAGAGACCCCAATCGATCTTTTGGTAAGTGTGATTTATAGAGAAAAGAAACCTTCGTTATCTCAAATCTCAAAATGGATATTGATTTCGGTTCGGATTCCTGTGGGGTGGGTCAAAAGGTCAGTTGAGGTAGTGGTTATTGATACTCAGGGAAAGAAAATTCTCGATTTTGGACAGAAAAATCCGGGGGAAGAAGTATGGATTGGGGCTGTTGTGGTTGGGAAGGGAGAGATTCGCTCTTACCTGGATAATGCATTAATAAGAGTTGATAAGGTTGGGTAGATATCTAACCAACCCGGTCCCGAAAAGGGAATGAAACGGAGGATAAATGGTCAAAATAGCAGCTTCTATCCTTGCAGCTGACTTCAGTGATCTTTATAAGGCAGTCAGAAGAGTAGAAAAGGCAGCCGATAGTCTTCATCTCGACATCATGGATGGACATTTCGTCCCCAATATAACGTTTGGTCCTAATATAGTGAGGTCACTGAGAGACAAGGTTGATCTGCCTTTTGAGGCTCATTTGATGGTAGATAATCCCCAAGAATGGGTTGCCCCATTTGCCAGAGCAGGCTGTGATTTAATTACCGTTCATGTTGAAACGTCCTATCATTTAGATCGGTTAATCACTCTGATCAGAAAAGAAGGGGTAAAGGCCGGAGTTGCTCTAAATCCGTCCACCTCCCTGAGCCAATTAGAGCATATTTTGTCCCGGGTGGATTTAGTTCTTCCCATGACAGTAAATCCCGGCTTTGGAGCTCAGGAATTGCTGGGCTGGGTTCTGCCAAAGATAAGGAGCCTTAGGGAAATCACCAAGGAAAAAGGGCTTTCCCTGGAAATCGAGGTGGATGGGGGAGTAAATCAAGCCACCGCTAAAGAAGTAGCCGCCTCAGGGGCTACTGTTTTGGTAGCAGGAACGGCTGTTTTCAATGCAAATGATCCAAAAGAAGCAGTATTTGAATTAAAAAGAAGCTGTGACGGGGCGTTTTCAAGAGAAAAGGAGGGAGTTGTCCAGTGGCGACAAAGATTGGGCTGAGAAGGATGGGGACTAAAAAGGTTCCCTTTTACCGCATAGTTGTAGCGGATTCCCGTTCTTTATCCAGGGGAAAATTCATTGACCAATTGGGGTGGTACGATCCTCGCCAAAAAAAGGTGGAGGTAGACAAAGAAAAAATACTGGGTTGGATAAGTAAGGGGGCAGAGCTTACGAATTCTGTGAAGAAGGTGTTGGTGAATTTTTCCATTGTTTCTCTCCATGAGATATCTTAAGACAGTTGGAAGAGGGAAAAGGACGAATTTGACCCAAACAAGGAGGTTGAGATGCGTGAGTTAGTGGAGTACATTGTCAAGCAGATAGTAGACGCCCCCGATGAGGTGAAAGTACAGGAAATAAAGGCAGAGAAAGTTATTCTCCTGGAGATTTCGGTGGCTAAAGAGGATATGGGTAAGGTGATTGGAAGAGGGGGTAGAGTGGCTAATGCCTTGCGGACAATCATAGGGGCAGCTGCAGCTAAATTGAGAAAAAGGGTAATGGTGGAAATTCTGGAGGACTAAACATTCGCAATGCGAGTGGATATTATCACTCTTTTTCCCTCCATGTTCCAGGGTCCTTTTGACGAGAGCATTATCAAAAGAGCGAGAGAAAAAGGGATTTTGGAAATTAATCTTCATAATCTGCGTGAATTTACCCATACCAAGCATCGGACAGTAGATGATTTACCTTTTGGTGGCGGGGTAGGTATGGTTATGAAACCAGAACCCCTTTTTGAAGCAGTAGAGAAAATCAAGACTCAAGCTGATTTCACCTCCCGTGTCCTCCTCCTCTCTCCTCAGGGGATACCTTTTTGTCAAGAAAAAGCAAAGGAGCTTGCCAAGGAACAAGCTCTTCTTTTAATTTGTGGGCATTACGAGGGTGTAGATGAGAGGGTAAGGGAGTATTCAGTAGATGAGGAAATATCCTTAGGGGACTACGTGCTCACAGGGGGAGAACTAGCAGCTATGGTAATCATAGATGTGGTGGCTAGGATGCTTCCGGGAGTTTTAGGCTGTGAACAATCGGCTAAGGAAGATTCCTTCTATCATGGTCTTTTGGACTATCCTCAATATACAAGACCGGCTAGCTTCTGTGCTTGGAAAGTGCCGGAAGTGCTTCTATCCGGGAATCACTACAAGATCAAGCTATGGCGAAGAAAGAAAATGCTGGAGGCGACTTTGAGGAAGCGCCCCGATCTATTAAGAAAAATCAAGCTTAGTGAGGCTGATAAAAAGCTATTAAGAGAGGTTAAAGAGAGATTGGCTGATGCAAACAAAACTGCAAAAAGTTGAAGAAAAACGGGTAAAAAAGGAGATTTCAGAATTCCGCCCTGGAGATACTGTGGCTGTCCATCTGAGCATCCATGAAGGAAAAAGAGAACGAACACATATTTTTGAGGGAATAGTTCTGAAAAGAAGAGGAGGGGGAATGAGAGAAACCTTTACGGTAAGAAAAGTCTCCTTTGGCATAGGGATAGAAAGAACATTTCCGTTGCACTTGCCCCTAATTAAGAAAATAGAGGTAACCAAGCAGGGAAAGGAGAGAAGAGCTAATCTATCTTATCGAAGAGGGAGAATTAAAAGGTGAAAAAAAGACTCCTCCCTTGGATGAGGGAGACAGTTGAGACTATAGTTATTGCTTTTATTCTGGCCTTTTTGATACGTACTTTCGTGGTACAGGCTTTCTATATTCCTTCTGGTTCCATGCAACCAAATCTTCAAATAGGAGACCGTATTCTAGCATACAAGTTTCTTTATGGACTGAAAAATGTAAAAAGGGGCGATATAATTGTTTTTAAGTTTCCTCTTAATCCTCGCAAAGATTTTATCAAAAGAGTGATTGGACTACCAGGGGACATAATTAAGGTAGAAAATAAGGAGATTTACGTCAATGGTAAGCAACTGAGCGAGCCGTACATTGTCCACGGAGATAAGTGGAACAGTGGTTTTCCTCGTGATGAATATCCTCCGACTCCGGTTCCTGCCGGATCTTTGTTTATGCTCGGTGATAACCGAGATTCTAGTGACGATAGCCGCTATTGGGGATTTGTCCCGGCCAAGAATATAGTGGGAGAGGCATTCCTCGTTTACTGGCCCTTGTGGCGAATCAGGATTATGGGAGGATTTTCTTACCAAGAACATATTGAGAGAAAAGAGAATTATTAGTGCAAGACAGGCGTTAGGAAGGAAAGGAGAAGAGGTAGCAGTTGATTTTTTAAAGAAACAGGGTTACAGGATTATCAAGAGAAATTATCGCTGTCGAGCAGGAGAGATAGACATAATAGCAAAGCAAGGCAGCAGCTTAGCGTTTGTAGAGGTAAAAACCCGCCGATCCACTCATTTTGGTTTGCCCGAGGAAGCTGTCTCTTATGAGAAGAAACGCCATCTTACCAGAGTAGCCTTAGGTTATTTTACCCACCATCGCATAAAAGAGACTAAGTGCCGTTTCGATGTAGTAAGTGTGGTAATGAATGAGAATGGAGTCAAAGAGATCCGGCTAATCAAGAATGCTTTTGAAGCGGTGTATTAGGTGAGGCTATTTGACGGAGCGTGGAAGGGCGAGGGTTGACAGATTAAATTTTTTTAGTACAATGAGTAAAACGATTGCTGCAACCGTTTTACTCATTAAGCAAGTGCAAAATAATAAACTGGAGACCGATAATGGATGAGATAACCCAGGATTTATTTAATAAAAAGAAATCAATTTCCATAAATGACATAGCAAAGTATGCCGGAGTTTCCAAAAGTACAGTATCTCGTATTTTGAACAATAAAGGTAAGTTCTCTAAAGATACAAGAGATAAGGTGCTGCAGGTAGTAAAAAAGCTCAATTACCGTCCCAGCATGATAGCCAAGAGTTTAAGAAACAGAAGAACAAAGGCGGTAGGACTGTTGCTTCCCGATATAGTGAATCCATTTTTTCCTGAAATTATGAAAGGAGTTGAGGATGTTGCCTCTGAAAATGGTTATGTCGTTATTTTATGCAGCAGCAATGAAGATAGCGAGAAAGAATTTATGTATTTCCATATGTTTGAGAACCGCTGGATTGACGGAATAATTTACTCAGGAGTAACTGGTACTAAGGAAGAGGCACAAAACATTCGTGTCATTTTAGAGCAAGAGATACCTGTTGTGTTAATGGATAGGGAAATTGAGGATTATTTTGCTAGTGTGGTCATGATCGACAATGAGAAGGCAGCTTATGATGCTACGACTTATTGTTTAGAACTTGGTCACAAACGAATCGGATTTATTGCTGCTCCTCTAAAGGTAAAAATTTTCCAAAAAAGACTTGAAGGTTACCGGAAAGCGCTGCAGAAATATGGAGTAGAATTTGATGAAAACTTGGTGGTAGAAGGAGATCTGACAATTAAAAGGGGAAGTAGAGCTAGTAAAGAACTATTGGCTAGAAAAGATCGTCCCACGGTGATTTTTGCCAGTAATGACCTGATGGCCATAGGGGCCATGAAGGAAATACAGGGACATGGTTTAAAAGTTCCAGAAAATATTTCTATTATTGGGTTTGATGATATTCCTACGGCCTCTTTAGTTACACCTGCTCTCACTACCATTGCTCAGCCTAAAAATGAGATGGGTGTGGAAGCCATGAACTTACTTATTAGAATGATAGAAAAAAGGGGTGCATCCAAAAGTAAGGTTGTTTTAGATACACAGTTAATGGTGCGGGAGTCAACGAAGCGTCTAATCTAAATGGGAAATAACTGTGATAAAAGGATTTGAGGCACTTTAAAAAAGTTTGCTAACAATTACTAGTAAAAGTTATATCTCTGACAAAGGAAAAGCTAAATATAAGGCCGGAAGGAGGCGAGAGGCAGGTGTAGGTCCGTTAGCTTGAACAAAGAAAAGCTTTTTAAAAGGGAAATTAAATAATTAAACCTCTTTTTGGAAGCTTTTCAGGAAAAAATGAACGAAGTCTCATTAAATAAGGAGGAAAGGTACGATGAAAGTCTTGAAAGTGGTAGGTTGTGTATCATTATCGCTGTTGATAGCTACTAGCTTTCTAGTAGCGGAAGCAACTCCGAAGGAAAAGCCTTTTGCTGGCGTGAAATTGCGGGTGGCTATGATTGATGAGGAGCGCGAGTGGGCGTTTAGGGATTTGTTGCCTGAGTTCGAGGAAAAAACCGGCATCAAGGTCACCATTGATACGTATGGGTTCGAAGACCTGTATAACAAGATCTTAACCGCTTCTGCCGCACATACTGGTGAATACGACGTCTGCCAGTTTCACTTTCCCGACATGGCTCTATTCGATAAGCGTGGTTACATGATGGACATCACTGAGTGGGTAATGCGTGATGCCGACGAGATACAACTGGATGATATCCATCCGAGCCTGCAAGAATCGCACATGAAGTACAATGGTCGTTACTGCGGTGTACCGACTCATGTGGGTTCGATGACCTTCTACTACCGCAAAGACATCTTTGAAGATCAGGGCTACGAAGTACCAACTAACTGGGAAGAGGTGCTGGAGATCGCCAAAGATGTGGATGAGAAATATGGGCCTGACATTCGCGGCTTCGTGTTCATGGGACGAGCCGACATCCAGGGCGCTGCGACCTACCTCAACTTTCTAGGTGGCTATGGTGGTGACCTGTACGATCAGAAGACCTTTAGGCCCACCGTGGATAGTTCGGAAGCGCTGCAGGCTATGACCATGCTCAAAAATTTGGTGGCGTACTCGGTAAAAGGCTCACCAAGTTATGGTTTCGATGAGGCGCACGTGGCTTTCCAGCAGGGCCGGGCTGCTATGCTTCCCTTCTGGGACTCTGGTGACGGCTTCTTCTCAGATCCTAAACAGTCAGACATTATAGGTAAGTGGGCTGTCGCTCCTATGCCAGGCGGTAGAGCAACCAATGGTGGCTGGTCAGTGCAGATTTCGGCCGACTCGCCCAACCCTGAGGCGGCTTGGGAGTTCCTGAAGTGGATCATTTCACCGGAGATGGAGCGACGTTTGGTACCTCTAAAACCTAGCTGTCGCATCTCGATTCTGACAGACTCTGAGTTCAGTAAATATCCTTCCTACATGGGTTTCTATAATGTACTGGAGGGCAATCCGTTCCCCTTCCCCAAGATCACACCTAACTGGCAGATGTTACAACTTCTCGGCAAAGCAGAGAATCAGGTCGTCACTGGCCAAATGACGCCAGCGAAGTCCTTGGGCTGGCTGCAGGAGCAGTATAAAGTTATACTATTGCGTTACGATCTGTGGAAGCCAGGAAAGTCAAAGTAATAGTAGCTATCCCGATCGTAGCTGGGCGGTGGAAGACTCCTGCCCAGCTACGATTGTCATTTCTTTTTATGCTACTAGTAGGACACTGGTAAGAAACTCTCTCCTAGGGGGCGAGGTAAAGAATTAAGATCTCATTAATAAGGCGCATAAAGAAGTTGATTAAAGTTAGGATTAAAAATTTATTATGTTTTCAGAAAACGTGACAGGAAAAAGTTTTGCCTGAAACTTGAGCAAGATTTGTTTTTCCCTTTAGATTTTGCAGAATTTGTTTTACCAATCTTCTTTCTTTTTCTCGCATTTTTGCTCCGTGGTCGATTATTTTTCTATCAATAACTCATTCCCGTGGAAACTCACCATCATGCAAGTTCTCTATGTATTTTACCGAAGGGTATATGTTCATATTCTCAGAACATTGGGATATCACTAAAATACTTGGAAATGGGTTTTCGCATCTTTTTTAGAAGGAGGAACAATGGATAGCCAATTTAACACGTACTCAAGTGGAGTTGGCGTTATGCTATGGCCGGGCCGGCTCCTGAGCAAGATCGTAAATTTGGTAAAGCCGTACCTGTTGATCATGCCGGCCATGCTTATCTTAGCAGGAGTGATCATCTATCCGCTAATTTTCTCACTGTCCAAGAGCCTGACCGACTTCAATCTAGGCATGCCCGGTGAGGTTTTCATTGGCCTGAAAAACTACATCACTGCCCTCAATGACCAGGCCTTCCGTGAGAGTTTGGGGGTCAGCCTGTTGTTCTCGCTATGTTCGACTGGCTTGGGGCTGGCGCTCGGCTTTGGAACAGCGCTCTTGCTCCAACGAGATTTTATCGGTAAGCGACTGTTGACCATCTTGATCATCCTGCCAATGATGGTCACGCCGGTGGCGGTAGGTATTATTTGGTTACTGATGTTTCAACCCGACTTCAGTATCATTAACGGCCTGCTTGGTCTGATAGGCATCAATGGCCCGATCTGGCTCCAAAATAAGTGGTCTGCCCGTATAGCTGTCATCGTCGCCGACGTATGGCAATGGACGCCTTTCTTTACCTTGATTTTGCTGGGCGGTTTGTTAAGCTTACCTGCAGCGGTTATCGAGTCGGCCAAGGTGGACGGTGCGTCAGGTTTTCAGTTGTTGCGCTACATTAAGGTGCCTATGATGAAGTCTTTGATTCTGGTTGTACTCCTTATCCGGCTGATTGACTCCTTTAAGACCTTCGACTCGATTTTCATCATGACCAATGGTGGTCCCGGCAGTGCAACTGAGGTACTGAGTCTGCATATCTATCGCAGTGGCTTGCCTTTCATGAACATAAGCTATGCCTCAGCTATGAGCTATCTGTTTCTCGTTATCCTGATCGTAACTACTACGTTATTGATCCGTCAACTGAGGAGGGCTGAAAATGTTTAAGCAAAAAAGAGTGAACGAGATAAACCAGAAGACTTCGCAACAAACTGTATTTAAAGTTGGCTTTGTAATTATGTTGGGAGTAATACTCGTCTTCGCGCTATTTCCTCTGCTGTGGATAGTGCTGACCAGCGTAAAGACCCAGCGGGATCTCTTTGCTTTGCCACCACTTTTCATTTTCCAGCCGACGCTTGAGCACTGGCACACGGTGTTGATTGAAAGCGAATTCCTGCACTACTATCGCAACAGCCTGGTCATTAGTGGAAGCACATTGATAGTTGTGTTGGTCGTGGCAACGATGGCGGCCTACAACTTAGCCCGCAGCCAATACGCATACAAAATACGTGAAAATATCGCTTTTTTTATCCTCTCACAGCGTATGATGCCGCCAGTGGCCATCATATTGCCCGTTTACGTCTTGTTTAGTCGTATCAGAATGCTGGACCGCCTCGAAACTCTAATTTTAATGAATGTAGCCTTTAACCTGCCGCTTTCTATCTGGATGATCCGAGGTTTCCTGGAAAGTCTTTCGGTAGAGATAGAAGAAGCGGCTATAGTGGACGGGTGCTCGCGTCTTGGGGCTTTTATCCGCGTAGGCCTGCCGCAAATGCTCCCTGGCCTGCTTAGCACAGCTCTACTGGTCTTCATATATACTATAAATGAGTTCTTCTTCGCTCTTATTCTGTCGGGCACGCGTTCCCGCCCCGTGTCGGTAGCAGTACAGTTGTTTTTGCCCACGGGCGTGCGTGGCACACTGTTCGGCGAAGCAGCAGTAGCATCGATTCTGATCATGCTACCTAGTCTCATCTTTGCCATGTTCATGCAGCGCTACCTAGTGACAGGTATCTCACTCGGTGCCATCAAGGGATAGGAGCCTTCAAGTATGAGTCTTTTGGGTTTAGACCCGGGTCATACCGGTCGTAAAGTTGTTGTATTCAATCTAGTATGAAAAAATCCATGTGAGGTGAGAAGATGAGTTTTGGGTCTATATCCGTTGAAGAGAAAATTAAAGTAGGAGTGTTTTCACCTAATGACCCCCGGCCCTGGGTGAGATCTCGGAATTTGGAATCGATGCTCAAATGTGAGTCTTCTTTAATTAATACTCTAGGAAAGGAAGGGGTAAAGGTAATCCGTGGGGGAGATGGTTTTTCTAAAGAAGACCAAATTGCTTGGAATACCAATCTGGTTAGGAAGCATATTGCCAGTATAGCCAAAGAAAAGCCTGACGCCTTAATAATAAATCAAGGTGATTGGGCATTTCCTTATGACTCTGTAGATGCTGTTGAGGTCTTTATGCGAGAAACCAAGGATATAGTCAGGATAGTAATATTTTCCTACAAGGATACTAAAATTCCTGGATTGGTAGCTGGAATGGCTACAGGTGGAGGTTTGAGGAAAATAGGAATCCCCTTTCAGTTATGCTATGGAGTTATTGATAAAGACCCAAAAGTTTTGGGAGAGTTGATGGACATTTTAAGATTTTACAAAAAACAAAGTGAGGTGTCAGAGAAAGTAAAAGCAGCAATCGAAGCTCTTGGGAGACAAAAATATTTGTCCCTTGGGGGTATGTCTTTAAGGATGCCCACCACTACCTGCGATGTTGACCAATGGCAAAAGCTATTTGGCATAACCTACGAGGCTCTTGACCAGTCGGAAATGAAAGTTAAAGCTTTAGAAATGGTTAAATGGATGGGTAAGCCCGGGGAAAGTGATCATGAAATACTTGATGAAAGGGTTAAAGAAGCAGTTGAATACTTGTATAATAAAAAACACGGTCATTTTGACTTTTCCCGAAGTAGTTTGAAATCCATTAGCAAATTTGTTTATCAGCTTTGCTTTTACTATGCTGCACTCGATTTATGCAGGGAATATCAAATTACCTTTGCTGGAATAAAATGTCAGGACGAGTTAAGTGCTCGTGAGTGTACAGCTTGTCTTGCCACTGCTTTTCTTGGTAATGATGTAGGTCCAGAGGGAAAACCAAAAGAAATTATTCCTGTCGCCTGTGAGAACGATAATGATTCAGCGTTAACGCAGTTATGGATGTATCTTCTTACGAGGAAACCTGCTGGATTTGGTGATTTTAGAGATGTGGAAGATGGCATTCTGAGCATTGTCAACTGTGGACAGCATCCTCCTTATTTCTTTGGTACTCCAGATGAGGATTCGGTAAAAAAACTTGATGCTGTTGAGTACATGGGTCAAGAACACTTCTACGCAGCAGGAGGGAGTGTTGTAAGAGGTAGAACACCAGGAAGAGAGATTATGACTATCGCTCGTCTAGCCAGGGAAAATTTAAGATATCAATTGATAGCTATGCCGATTGAAACAATTGAGGTTTCTCCAGAAGACCATAAAAAATATAATCTCGCCTGGCCTATAATAAAAGGAAAAATACCTATCCCTGATAAGAGGCTAATTGATTTATGGCCATGTAATCATTTGGGATTTGCTTACGGAGATTTAAGTCCTCATTTAGTAGAGATGGCTCATAGATTAGACATAGGCTATAGGGTATTTGATATAAATGGGAGAGAGTATTCCAAGCCTAGTTAGTAGGATGTTAAGTTGAATTTAAGAGAGCGTTTTTTAGAAA
>NJBP01000020.1 GCA_005223085.1 Candidatus Aerophobetes bacterium Ae_b3b
TCTCAGGGCAAACTATGCCGGAGAGGTAACCTTGGTAGATCGGTGGCTGGGTTATTTTCTAGAAGAAATGAGAAACTTGAACCTTGTGGAAAATACGCTCATTGCCGTGATATCCGACCATGGCCACTGTATTGGTGAACATAATCTAGTAGGAAAACAAGGCCATCCCATGAGCCGGGAGATCGCTGATTTAGTTTTTATGATTCGTCATCCCGCTGGCGAAGGAGCTGGCAGGACCTGTGAGAGCCTGATTTATAACTATGACCTACCTCTCACTATGCTTGCTCGATTGGGAATGGAGCCAGAGAGGCCCATGGATGGCAAAGACATCTGGTCTTTGGCTTTAGGCAAAGGAAAAGAGATATACGATCATGTTACCTGTGGCTGGGGACCCTTTGTTATGGTTCGGGATAAACGTTGGTGGTATAACGCTTATCTTTGGGGTGAAAGCCCCCTTCTTTATGATCTAGAGGCTGATCCCAAACTGGAAAAAAATATTGCCCAAAAGCATCCCGACATCTGCGAGCGGATGAAAGATCTGGCAATTGCCGATGCCGGTGGCAAGGTTCCAGAGTTCTTAAGGAAGCTAAAGGGTGAGCCCGGCTGTACCCCACTTTTGGTAGAGTAGGAGTAGAAAACCTGCAGTTTTAGAGAAAAATTTAAGGTTGTGATTTGCTCGCTGTTTTCCAACGGAAAATGAGGACGTGATTATTTTCCCGTGCCCATTTTTCTCTACATTATGGGCGACATTTAAGTTCAGAAAAAACTAAAAGTTTGAACCTATAGACCCAAGACCATGCGGCTGAGAGATGAAAAACTTCTCGCCGGGTAGCAAAAAGAAGAGAATTTAACGATGTCAGTTACAATAAAATAGGGCGTTTTTCATTACAAGGTCCAAGTTTTTGTATAGAATATCAAAAATCCTCCTGTAAAAGTGTCCCCACAACTCTGGGACCACCAAGCATTGACATACCAGGCTTATCTATTATCTTGAATGAAGAGAGCTTCGTAAGCACTTTCTTACATTTAGGTAAGGACCTATTATAAAATAAAGGAAATGATGAAAAGAAACCCTAAAGTTTACTTGGATACATCTGTTCTATCAGCTCTATTTGATGATAAAAATCCTGAGAGGAAAAATCTAACCCGGATATTTTTTAACCAAACAGAAAACTTCCAAATTTTTATCTCAGATCTTACCCTTGCTGAGATAGAAAGAACAGTAAATGTACAGTTAAAAAGAAAATTACAAAAACTCGTTGATAAATTTGATGTCGTTAAAACAAATGAGGATGTTGAACGGGTAGCAGAAGAGTATATTAAACAGGGAGCGGTTCCGGAAGGATATCCAGAAGATGCGTATCACATTGCTCTGACTGTAATTTATGAAATGGATTATTTACTAAGCTGGAACTTTAGGCACATAGTAAGGAAAAGGACAATAGATGTAATAAGAATGGTTAATACTCTCCATGGATTGAGACAAGTGGAGATTATGGCCCCACCAGAGATTTTATAGGAGGCAAAGATATGGAGAAAAAAGTCTTCGTTCAGGAAGTGAAGAGAATAAGAAAGAAAATTGAACAGGAATTTCCTGGAGACCCTGCACTTCAGGAAGTACACATAGCAAGAAAGATAATTTCTAAAGAGGCTGAGATAGAAGGTATGTCACTTGGTAAGTATATAAGATTCTTAGAACTAAAAAGAGAAAAATTGGAGAAGCAATCTTCATAATAGGTCAGCGTCAGACAGGGTGTTCGAACAATCTTCCTGAGCTGTGAGGACGTCGACTTTTCTCATCCGAAGCCCAAGCGTAATTACTCGTGGAATGTGCGCATCCATGTAGAGTTTGATTGACATTAAATCAGGTCTTGCGATTTTAGTTTGGCAACAAGTGGTGATGGACCTATTCTTTTCCTAAGTTTTTCCACATTTTTCAGGCAATGGGAAATCTCTTTATCAATTTCCTCGGAATGATCCCAGTAGTAGGCAAGAGCTGAATGAATCTGTCCAAGACTTAGATAAGGATGCTGAAAATGCAATTCCTCTGGGCTCCATCTATAGGCCAATTTTTCCATAACCAGTTCGATGACCTTCATGGAGGTACCTTCAATCATTGGAATACCCATCTTGTCCAGAACAATGTGTTCATATCCTGTTTCAACTAAAGACACACAGTCACCTCTTTTTTTCTTTCAGTTTTCTGCCTTGTCTTTGGTAATTATAGGGCGTAGCGTATCTTCTGTCAAGCAATCTGGCTGATAAGAAACTTTAAGGAATACTCTTCTTAATAAGAATGGACAAATAAATAAAAAATCAGCTACTTTAAGTGCTTTGTTTCTTGGTTCAATGAGAGGGTATGCCTTAGAAGGATAAGTAGGTAGGCTGATAATTAAACAAAGTTCTACGAGGAGAAAAAAAGGATGAATGTGGTGCTGATAATTATTGATACCTTAAGACAGGATTATGTGGGCTGTTATGAAGACAGGCGGATTAAAATGCCTTATCTTGACTCTCTTGCTAAAGAGTCAGTACTTTTCATCCATGGCGGTTGAGATATGGAAAACACCTCGCCGGGCACCAAAAAGAAGAGGATTTTCCTGAAATTGAAATACAAAAAATTGGGTCATTCTTTTTTAGCCGGAATTACCGAATTTTTTGCTTGCTAGTTCAATGATAGATTCTGCCAGATCAATTGTCTCACTTGCTTCTTTCTTCCCAATGAGAGCCTGGTATTTATATCTGGCGCTGTTCCTTAACTCTAAAGTTTCATTGAGGCGACGACCCAAAGTTTTACTCATCTCCCCGCTTTTCACGTAAAGTTCACCAAATTTACCGACTACTCCTCCGTGAGAGCCGGGAATATCATCAAGTTTGAGTAAAAGCATTGCCTTTACTCCTAATTCAGCTGCATTATAAGCAGCGTCTACAGCCAAACGAGGATGTCCATTCTTTAATGAATCTCGAGCCGCGTCTAGATATTCCTCAGCCAACCGAATTAGATTCCTACAAGCTTCTTTCTTTAGACTTTCTTTTTTCACTGAATATACCTCCCTTCCATAGCTAAGGACATTGAAGATAAAATAAGAGCTAATGAAGACTATATCATCCAGATTCTCAACCACAGGCTGTATGTCTATACCGTAATTTGTTTGAACTTCAAAAGCTGCCTCGGCTACCCTTTTTCGTAGCTCTTTGCCGTCAGATGAAACTACCATTATATCTACATCGCTCCCCTCGCTCCCTTCGCCTTTAGCAGTACTCCCAAAATGGATAATCTTAATAATATATTTTCCCGTGTCTTTAGAAAGTAAGTATTTACAAAATTCATCAATAGCTTTTGATATTGTAACCTCATTCACCCCTTTTTTCATTTCAAACCTCTTTATACCCTCTTTTATTTCGTTCTATCTCAGGAAGCCCTTTTTATTTTGCACTTTTATCGTATTGCTGTGGATACTCTCCTATTTGAGTCCCACTCATTGTAGCTTAGATAGCCGATCCCGTCAATATTTTTGGCTCATGCGGCTATCAAAAAAATAAAGGGGGTTGACAATTATGATTTTTATATTATTCTTAAGTTAAGAAAAAGAAACCTTTGTTTCATATATGAATCAATAAAGATGCAAAAACTGATTCCAGCGGTAGATAGGGTTCTAAGTATCATCGAATTGTTGGCGAGTGAGCAGCGGGAGCTATCTTTTACTGAGCTTAGCTCTTCTTTAAATATCCCCAAGCCTTCACTTTCACGATTGCTCTCCAATCTACAGCAAAAGGGCTATGTTAGCCACAATCCTGCGACCAGGAAATACCAACTGACTCTAAAGCTTTTGACCCTAGGCAATAGACTTCTAGACAGACTGGATTTACGGGAAAAGGCAAGAGCTTCAATGCAGAAGCTTATGGAGAAATCAGAAGAAACAGTTGAATTAGCTATTCTTGATGATAAAGAGATAGTTTATATCGACAAGCACGAAAGCTACGAGTCTGTAAGGCTGGTAGCCCATATTGGAAGCAGATACTCAACTTTGCATCCAACCGCTGTAGGAAAGGTTTTTCTGGCCTATATGTCTGAAGAAGACTTTGAGTATATCATAAGAGAAAGAGGGTTAAAGAAGTTTACGGAAAATACAATTACAGACGTCGAGAAGTTGAGAGAAGAGTTAAAAGAAATCCGGGCTAAGGGACATGCTTTTGACGATCAGGAGGTAAGACTCGGGGTCCGACGTATTGCCGCCCCCATATTCGATCATTCAAAAAAGATAGCAGGGGTTATCGGCATTGCCGGGCCAACATTCCGTATGAGACGAGAACGAAAAGAGGAGTTAGGCAGGATAGTTAATCAAGCAGCCGGGGAGATTTCAAATGAGCTTGGCTGGGAGAGATCCAAAGAATGAAAGGCAGACGGCCTGGGGTCAACCAAAAGGTAAGCACTAAGCTTCTGGGAGTAAAATTCTGCATCCCTAAATATGCTCTGTCTGGTTGCTGACGACTGCTTCAATGTCTTGCTCGCACGATCAGGCAAGAGGAGGGGTGTTCTTTTCAGAAAGGTACCAGTTGCTCTTTTAAGAAGACAAAAAAACCATCCTTGTCTTGAGATGACCAAAAAGAGCTTTTTAATTAGGCAGACTAGCCCAGTTTTCAGACTAGCAAAAAGGGGTCAAAAAGTAAGAGAGGAGGTGAAAATCGCCACTTTAGAAAGATAGACCCCATTAACCAATTTGATTATATGAGGAGATAGAAAATGATTTCAAAAAGCAAAAAAGGGTTAATTTCTTTGGTGTTGGCGGTTACGATATTAACTACTTTCTCGAACTTCGCAATGACTCAGGTAAAGGAGCTGCATATCGCAATTAACAAATCTCCTTGGCTTCCTGCCTTCGAGAAACTAACCAAGATGTATGAGGGAGAGACTGGGGTCAAAATGGTACTGCATGTTTTTCCTTTCATGGGATTATATGAAAAAGAACTAGCTGCAGTTACTACTGCTAGCAAAACATACGACTTGATGAATATGAACGAAATTTGGGGACCATTCTTTTATGCTGGTAGATACTTAACTCCACTAAAAGAGATAGATCCTGAGTTTACGGTTCCCTCTCACCTGATGCAGTTTTTCTGGGAAGGATACTGGGATGATAAAGTACACTACCAAGCACCTACAGGAGTTCTTTATGGGATCCACGTAAATGGTAACATTCATCTTTTGCAATACAGGGAAGATAAATACAAAGAAGCAGGGTTGCCTACTCCTCCTGAAACATGGGATGATGTATTGGAAGCTGCAAGAAAGCTATTCGACCCTCCTAATTTTTATGGATATGTAATCAGAGGTGCTAGAGGAGATCCAATTTTTTACAACTCCATGACTATCAGGCACGCTTACAATGGTTACATGTTTAGGGACCCTTTGAAGGGTGATTTTACAATCACAGTTAATGATGAAAAAAACGTAGAAGCATGGGAGATGTATGCCAGGAACCTGAATGAGTATGGGCCTCCTGGTGTGGGCAACATAGGCCAGACTGAAATGATGGGTTTATTAGCCAGTGGGCGAGCTCTACAAGCCATTGTTGTGTCAGCTGCTTTTCCCCACCTAGACGATCCTGAATTTTCGGCTGTTCCGTTTAAAATTCAGTTTGCGGTTCCTCCCAAAGGAAGGGGCGGAGATCATTCTTCTACTGTGGCTGGTTGGACAATGGTTGTTCCCAGGTTTATCTCTGACGAACGCAAGAAGGCTGCTTTGGACTTTCTCAAGTGGTCCATAACACAAAAGCCTCAAGTAGAGTATACCAAAATGGGAGGAGTTCCCGTGAGCACAACTGTGTTCCAGTCTGAATTGATGCGCGACCCAAAATACAGATTTCTCAAAGCAACTCAAGATTCTATACCCTACTTTAGCTCCATGCCTTTGATTCCCGAGTGTGCACAAATAAGAGATGTAATGGGATTACACCTTAACAGGGCTCTCATTGAAGAGGAAGGGGTGCGTGAGTCATTGGATAAGACGGCTCAGGAAATACTGGAGATTATGCGCGGCGCGGGATACAAAGGAGTAACCATCGCCCCTCGTTCATAACTAATTAGGCCGATCACGGGGTGCTAAGGAGATTTTTCTTATCTCTGCACCCCGTGATTAATTTATTAATGCAAATAATAGTCGGAAGATAAAATGCGCGAGCTTACTCATAGGTCGATTACTACTTTTCTTATGACATTGCCGCTAGTCATCATTCTGGTCTTTTTCTCAATCTATCCCTTTGTCAGCTTAATAAAAATGTCTTTTTCTTCGTTCATTGTTGGAAAAGGGTATGAATATGTGGGCCTAAAAAATGTATGGAGATTTATCGAGGATCAGCGAGCTTGGGAATCTATAGGCAGGACTTTTTTGTACGTCTTTGTGAGCGTAAGTGGCGAATTTGTCGTGGGATTGGGTCTTGCTTTATTGGTAAAAGGAAAATTCAAAGGAGTGATAAGAACAATGGTGATAATTCCCATGCTCGTGGCTCCTATCGCTGTAGGAATTATCTGGCGACTAATGTACGATCCGGTTTTTGGGATAATAAATCAGATATTAGCCAAAATTGGCATCCAAGGGAAAAATTGGTTAGCAGATCCACAAATAGCTCTTTGGTCTGTGATTATTGTAGAGATTTGGCAATGGACGCCCTTCATTTTTCTTATTCTGTTAGCCGGACTTGAATCTTTGCCAAAGGAGTGCTATGAGGGAGCAAAAATTGATGGTGCTTCCTCGTGGCAAACTTTCGTGTATTTTACTATTCCTTTGATGAGTCCAATAATTATAGTAGCTCTTTTCTTTCGAACAATGGAATGTTTCAAAGCATTTGATAAAATTTGGATACTGACGGGGGGCGGGCCTAGTGACGTCACTGAAATCATCAGTATCTATATCTATCGCGTTTCTTTTAGGCATAATCTTTTGGGATATGGAGCCTTTTTGGCTTTAATAATGGTAGGTTTCATTGTAATATATAATCTGAGTTATATGGGTTTTCTCCGCAGAAAGATCTAATAAGGGAGTCTTAAAATGACACGGAGAATAAATCTTAAAAAACTAGTTCCGAGTACGATATTTTTCATATTACTGGCCATCCTATCTCTGCCTTTTGTTTATATCATGATGACCTCTTTTAAGACTCACCTTGATATAATGTTGCGGCCTATACTATTTACCCCCACTCTTAAAAACTATGTTGACCTATTCTTTACTCAAACAAGTAATTTTCCACGGTATATGTTGAATAGTCTGATTGTCGCTCTCCTTAGTACGGTTTTTATTATCGGTATAGCAGGGCTGTCAGCGTATGGTATTTCCAGATCCGAGTTTGTATGGCATTTAGATAAGATTCTACTCGGTTGGGTTTTGTTTCTCCGTATGGTTTTTCCGGTTGCTTTCGCTCTCCCTTTTTACAAAATAGCTCAAAGTCTTAACCTTTTAGATACTAAAATTATTTTAATTGTTTTTTACACTACAATAAACATTCCATTTGCTGTTTGGATGCTTAAGGGATTTTTTGACCAGTTACCAAGGGCTTATGAAGAGGCAGCTTTCATAGATGGATGTTCTATCTTTGGAGTATTCTGGAGAGTCGCCATGCCTATAATTAGCTCAGGTGCTGTTGCTACAGCTATTCTTGTGTTTATGCTGGGCTGGAATGAGTTTTTGTTTGCACTAATTATCACAGAGAGCAGTCGGTCCATGACCTTGACGGTTGGTATAGCTGGATTATGTCAGCAGTATATGGTGGAGTGGGGAAAGATGGCTGCCGCTGCTACCATATTCACTATCCCTATATTTGTTCTGTCTGTCTTTGTTCAAGACTATCTGGGAAAAGGACTGACTATGGGGATCGGGATAAAAGAATGAGAAACAAAAAAAACAACCACAAACTGAACTTATACTGGGGGGATATACATAGGTCAAGCAGTGCCAGTGGAGGTAGGCCTCCAATGGAAGAACACTTTAGGGTGGCACGAAAGGAACTTAGACTAGATTTTTTTGCAATAGCCGACAATGCTAAGTTGACAGAGGATCCTATCAAACGCAGATTTTACATGAGAGAGTTAGAGGGTCCAAGAGGAGCTTCTGACGGAAGAAGCCCGGAAACTTTGGATTCTCTTATAGAGTTTCACCGAATATCAAAACCTGACTGGCAAAAATTGCAGAGATTGGTCCGTGACTACTATGAACCCTACAATTTTGTCACCTTTCTGGCCTACGAATGGTGTAGCGCTACCTATGGAGACCACAATGTCTATTACTTCAACGACGATGAACCTATAAGGCTGCCCAGCAATTTACCGGATTTATATAAAGAGCTCTCGGAAACGAGATGTATGATAATACCCCATCACTCTGGTTATGCGTTGGGAAGAAGGGGAGTGAACTGGAATTACCATAATCCTCGTTTGGAACGATTAGTGGAAATATTTTCTTTACATGGTTCCAGCGAAGAGCCACAAGGCAGTTACTTCCCCTTGAAAAATATCGGGATGGGAACAAATGTACCCGGGGGATCAGTTCAAGAGATCCTAAATCGAGGATACAAGTTAGGTATAATGGCATCCAGTGATTGTCATGAAGATCCTCACCAACTGGTATTAACAGGGGTTTACTCTGAGGAACTAACTAGAGAGAAAATATGGCAAGGCCTATGGGACAGACACTGTTTTGGAACCACAGGCGAAAAAATAGAAATAAAATTTTCCATGGACGATTACCCCATGGGAAGTATATATGCCACTGATACGTTTCCAGGGATAAAGATATCGATCCAAGGAACGCGAAGAATACAAAGAGTAGATTTGATAAAAAATGGCGGCATTTTAAAAAGTTGGGAGGTAAACAAAGAAAATGCAACTTTTCAAATGATCGATGAGACTACTCCATCTAAACCCGATAATTATTACTATGTGAGAGTATTGCAAGAAAATGGAAGTATGGGATGGTCGAGTCCAATATGGGTTTCCTATCTTCCCGAGCTGGAACCAGTGAGGGGATACCTCTTTTGGGAACCGGAATTTGAACTACTTTTCACAGCCAAGAAGAAGGGATCCAAAATGACGCTAATTTGCACAAATGAGAGTTTAGAACATTTTTCTGCACGTAATGTTAGATTTCAGATTTTTCGCAAAACAACCTCAGAGAAATTATTTGGTGCTAAATTCCCCAAACTAAACTCAGAGCATTCCATAAGTGTTGAATTTTTTCTAAAAAGGAATCAAAGAGTTTACTCAGATTTAGTGTGCGAAGTCTCATATCGAGATTTCTATGACAATCTGAGACATATAAGAAGAACTATGTTGAGATAACCGATGTTGTCCGGAGCCGTGTTTACTCAAAGACGGATTCGTGGACGTGATGCTACGATGTCTTCAACTCGAAATCATGTAAATACGGAGATCAATAATTCATACACAAATTAAACATTTAAGGTTCGGCTAAATTCTATAATATAGGGAACCGTGGAGTGTGAACATTCTAATAAGAAAGGAGATCATTTCTTAAATCATCTCATAGATGGCTCTTAAAGAGATAACCCATGAGCAAAACAGTAAAGAAAAAAATTGATACCAGCGGAGGATATGGTATCATAGATCCTGAACAAGAAGTAATGGTGACAAGCAATGATCGAAATGTTCCTAAGGAGGGGAGGGTTCTGAAAATTGGAATTATTGGTGTTGGTGCTATAGCACAACGTTCCCATATACCAAATTTTCAAAAAGTTAACGGAGCTGAAATATTAGCGGTATGTGATCCAATTGAGAGAAAAGCTAAACTGGTTGCGGAGAAGTGGGGAATTAAATATTACTTTACGAATTATAAAGATCTTCTTTCCTTGGATGAGCTTGATGCAGTTAGTGTCTGCACCCCAAATTACTTTCATGCTCCC
The DNA here is from genome assembly GCA_005223085.1 of Candidatus Aerophobetes bacterium Ae_b3b. Lineage (GTDB taxonomy): Bacteria > Aerophobota > Aerophobia > Aerophobales > AE-B3A > AE-B3B. The sequence goes on from NJBP01000020.1 coordinate 9,915, forward strand.
ATAACCATTGATGCTTGTGATAAAGGCAAGCACGTTTTGTGCGAAAAGCCAATAGCTACTACACTTGAGGATGCTCAGAGAATGATAGATGCAGCTAAGAGAAATAAGGTTAAACTGGAGATTGGTCAGTTCAAAAAATTTATGCCTGTTTACGAAGTAGGGAAGGAAATTTTAGAAGAGGGTTTAATTGGGGATGTTCTGACTGTGCGTACCAAGCTTGGACACAGCGGGCCTGAAGATTGGAGTCCAACAACAGGGAAGTGGTTCTTCAAAAAATGGAAAACTGGAATGGGTGTACTATTGGACTTAGGAACAAAGCATATTAGCTTAATAAGATGGTTTCTTAACGATGAAGTCGAGTCAGTGATAGGAAGAGTTGATATTCTTACTAAAGCTTTTTCAGAGGTCGAGGATTATGCGGTGGGTGTCCTTAAGTTTAGATCAGGAATAATTTGTGTTTTAGAGACTAGTTGGTGCACAAAGCCCTCTTTTAAGGGAACTGAAATTGTAGGAACCAAAGGAACCCTATTTATGGATTATCCTAATACAAGACTTGAAATTAGAATAGCGAACAAAATAAACGCAACTTTTCATCCTGAAATCCCCGAAGAAGGTAAGAAAGGTAATCCTTTTCAACGCTTTGTAGATTGCATAAAAGAAGATAGGATACCCGACGTTACTGCAGAAGATGAAAAGAGGAGTCTTGAAGTAGCTCTAGCAATTTCCAAAAGCAGTGAAACTGGGAAAACCGTTCACTTGCTTTTGGATAATTAAATAAATAATATATTAGGTGGTAAAAATGCAGGAAAAAATTAATATTGGAGTTGTAGGTTTAGATAATTGGTATCATGCCCTTCCGTACTGTCAGGTTCTCTCTGAAATGGAGGAGGTCGAATTTATAGGTGTTTCTGATGAGTCTTACGAAAGAACAAAATGTACGGCTAAGCAGTATGGAGTGAAGAAGTGGAGCACCGATCATAGAGAGATAATAGAGGATGCAGCAATCGACGCAGTGATCATAACTGCTTGTACTAATCAGCATGCAGGATTGAGTGAACTTGCAGCCATTAATGGAAAACAGGTTTTATGCGATAAGCCTATCGAGGTTTCATTAGAAAAGGCTGACTCTATCATACAAACCATTAAAAAGACCGAGGTTAAGTTTATGATGAGTTTTACCCGAAGAGTGAAGCCTCACTTTATTAAGGCCAAGGAAATGATTCAAAAAGGGAAAATCGGGCAGGTGGCTTGTATCATGGAAACGGGAAGATTTTTGTTGCCAAGAAGCGAACCTAACTCTGAAGAACCGGGTTGGTATGCCGAAATGGCCAAAGCCGGGGGCGGAGGTTTTGTTGATCACGCTGTTCATCAACTCGATGCCCTGCGCTGGTTTCTAAATGACGAAGTTGAACAGGTTTTGGGATATACAAGTAATTTAGTCTATAAGGAGATAGAGGTTGAGGACTATGGAATTGCGACTTTCAAGTTCAATAAGGGAACGGTGGCAACCGTTGAGAGTACTTGGACAGTCGTCCCTCCGGATGCGCCCTGTGATAGGGTCGAGATACAGGGGACAAAAGGATCAATTACTATAGACGAGATTTCTCATAGAACAACTCTCTATGACAGGAAAGGAGAAGTCTCCTATCATTTCCCATTTGAGGACTCAGATATTTTTAGGAAAATGCTCGAGAACTTTGTTACCGCAATAAGGAGTGATAGACCCCCTTTAGCATCTGCATGGGATGGAAGAGCAGCTACAGAACTGGTTCTGGCAGTCTATCAGTCTGCTAAAGAGGGTAGAAGAATAACCTTGCCAGCACGGTGATCAAAGAAAGTTGCCTCAGAGATAGATCGTTTGCATCACTCCCTTAATAAGGAAGTAGTAAGCTCGAGTCAAAGCATATGAGTTTATCACCCTTCCCTAAGCCCGAATGAAGGAAGTTATGGATTGGGAAATGTCCGAATACCATATATATCCGCCAGATTAGGCAGGGAGCATAAAAAAGGTGAGGATACTCAGCGCAAGGTATTGCAAGAGATGACAAAGATTGCTGTTGTTCTTTTACAACTTTTTCTACCGGGGGGAACTTGACAACACTATAGGGAGCTTTGATAGAGGAAAAAGCTAAAATAAGACAGAAAGGATACAAAACCATGTCGAAAAATCCAACGGTGGTTTTTGTCCAACCACGTGAGGTAGTGATTGAAGAAAGGGAGATCCCCTCTCCGCAGCTAAATGAGCTTTTAATTAAAACTGAGTATACTCTAATCAGTACTGGGACAGAATTAACTATTGTAAACGGGGAATATTCCCCCAGTTCAGTGTGGGCGCGTATATCAAAATTTCCATCTGTGCTAGGATATAGTAATGTCGGCAGAGTTATCGCCGCAGGAGAGAATATAGATCGGAGCTGGATTGGCCGGGAGGTAGTTAGCCATAGCTACCACGCTAGCTATGTAGTTAGTTCAATAGAAGGAATAGAGCCAATTGATCGGCCCATCCCTAAGGAAGAGGCCACCCTTTTTGAGCTTGCTCGAACAGTAATGAACGGAGTACGGAGGGCAAGGGTTCAATTTGGGGAGACTGTAGTTATCTATGGATTGGGTCTTTTAGGCCAACTGGCTACCCGCTTTTGCTGGTTGGCTGGCGCTAGACCTGTAATAGGCATCGAGATAGCGGAAAGTCGCTTGGGAAAGCTACCCTCCAAATCAGGTATTATAGGTCTTAATCCTCAAAAAGAGGATGCAACAACTAAAGTAAAGGAGCTTACTCGTGGCCGAATGGCGGATGTGGTTTTCGAAGTAACAGGAAATCCTCATCTTATTCCCGATGAGTTTCGTCTTCTCAGGCGACAAGGCAGATTTATAGTTTTAAGCAGTCCTCGTGGGACAACTACTTTTGACTTTCATGATTTATGCAACCGGCCTAGCTTTACCATTATTGGCACTCATAACAGCTCTCATCCACTCTACCCTGTACTCGATAATCCCTGGACTAAAGCCCGCCACACAGAGTTGTTTTTTGACCTTATCGCTGATGGTGAGCTGGATATAGGCAATCTAATTACTCATCACATTTCCTATAAAAAAGCCCCTGACATTTATCAGATGCTTTTAAAGGATCGCTCGAAGGCAATGGGTGTGGTTTTAGAATGGGAATAACAGTAATACTCCAGAATAACTCTAGCATATATTATTCAAATTGCCGAATCCGAAATCAAATCTCTAACTTACCATACTTTTTGAAGAAGAGCCTAAAATACTAAACCAATATATTATACAGGAGGAACCAAGATGAATGTCGTGCTCATAATCATCGATACCTTAAGACAGGATCATGTGGGCTGTTATGGAAACAGGTGGATTAAAACACCTTATCTTGACTCTTTAGCTAAAGAGTCGGTACTTTTCACCCATGCTTATCCAGATTCACTTCCTACTCTACAGGTCCGAAGAGTTCTACAGACAGGTTGCCGTATCTTTCCCTTCCTGGATCATAAGGGTTATAAGGGTAACCTTTTTGTTGGTTCACCTGGCTGGGGGCCTGTTTCCGAGGAACGAGACACCATTGCTGAAATCTTGCAGAGCCATGGCTATCGCACTGCGTTCATAACTGATACTTATCATCAGTTTAAACCCTCGGAGAATTTTCACCGCGGTTTTGATGAGTGGACCTGGATAAGAGGTCAGGAACACGACGCTTATCGCTCAGGACCTTACCCATCCCGGGAAGAGATTGAAAGATACATCCCCCAAAATTTAAGGAAAGGAGAAAGAGGACTGGGAGGAAAGTTTACCGATTTCATTGGTAGGTACCTACCTAATGTAGCTGATAGAAACTGTGAAGAGGATTATTTCCCCGCCCAGGTCTTTAGAGAAGGAGCCGGGTGGCTGGAGCGAAATCAAGATGCGGAAAAGTTTTTCCTCGTCCTTGATTCTTTTGATCCTCACGAGCCTTGGGATCCACCTATTTATTATCGAAAAATCTACGATCCCCATGATGATACCATTGATTTTCTGTCCTCCCTTTATGGCCGAGCTGATCAACTTAGCCCCCGGGTATTAAAACGTCTCAGGGCAAACTATGCCGGAGAGGTAACCCTAGTGGATCGTTGGCTGGGCTATTTTCTAGAAGAGATGAGAAATTTAAACCTCATGGAAAATACGCTCATTGCCGTGATATCCGACCATGGCCACTGTATTGGTGAACATAATCTAGTAGGAAAACAAGGTCATCCTCTGTCCCGGGAAATTGCTGATTTGGTTTTAATGATCCACCATCCCGCTGGAGAAGGCTCTGGCACAACCTGTGAGAGCCTGATTTATAACTATGACCTACCCTCCACTATCCTTGCCAGATTAGGAATAGAGGCAGAACAGCCCATGGATGGGAGAGACATTTGGTCTCTAGCCTTAGGCAAAGAAAAAGAGATATACGATCATGTTACCTGTGGCTGGGGACCGTTTGTTATGATTCGTGATAAACGTTGGTGGTATAATGCTTATCTTTGGGGTGAAAGCCCCCTTCTTTATGATTTAGAGGCTGATCCGAAACTGGAAAAAAATATTGCCCAAGAGTATCCTCACATCTGCCAGCGGATGAAAGATCTGGCAATTGCTGATGCCGGTGGCAAGGTTCCAGAGTTCTTAAGGAAGCTAAAGGGTGAGCCCGGATGTACCCCACTTTTGGTGGAGTAAGAAGAGACGTAACGTTGTAGTTGACGATTGAGTTTTTTTGGTTATGATTAACTAAAGAAAAAGATGCATTTGTTTCATATATGGAATAATGAATGCGCAAAGACTAGTCCCAGCAGCGGATAGGGTTCTAAATATCATCGAATTGTTGGCGAATGAGCGAGGGGAGCTATCTTTACTGAGCTTAGCTCTTCTTTAAATATCCCGAAACCTTCGCTTTCACGATTGCTCTCCAATCTACAGCAAAGGGGCTATGTTAGCCACAATCCTGTAACCAGGAAATATCAACTCACCCTTAAGCTTTTGACCCTCGGCGATAGACTTCTAGATAGACTGGATTTACGGGAAAAGGCAAGAGCTTCAATGCAGAAGCTGATGGAGAAATCGAAAGAAACTGTAGAACTAGCTATTCTTGATGATAAAGAGATAGTTTATATCGACAAGCACGAAAGTTACGAGTCTATAAGACTGGTAGCCCATATTGGGAGCAGATACTCAACTTTGCATCCAACCGCCGTAGGAAAGGTTTTTCTGGCCTATATGTCTGAGGAAGACTTTGAGTATATTATAAGAGAAAGAGGGTTAAAGCAGTTTACGCAAAATACCATCACCGATGCCGAGAAGTTGAAAGAAGAGTTAAAAGAAATCCGAGCCAACGGATACGCTTTTGATGATCAGGAGGTAAGACTCGGGGTCCGACGCATCGCCGCCCCCATATTCGATCATTCAAAAAAGATAGCAGGTGTTATTGGCATTGCTGGACCGACTTTCCGTATGAGACGAGGACGAAAAGAAGAGCTAGGCAGGATAGTTAAGCAAGCAGCCGGGGAGATTTCAAATGAGCTCGGCTGGGACAGATCAAAGAATAAAACGTAAACAGACTCGAAACACAGCCCTTTTGGATTTTAAGGTGTAGGCAGAGCCTTAGTCTGCTTTATTGTTCTTTTATGGCTCAATCTCCATCCTAAACAAAAGAAAAGTCGAAAGCAGTTTGCACTAGCTACAAAACCAGTTGTCCAGATCTTTTGAAGGCGGCAAAGCGGGAAATTAGGTCCGACAGGGGGGTGATGAGAAGTTAGGTGGTCCAACGATAGGCAAGGAGGGCCGATGCAGCTTCGAGATATGTGAAGTAGCCAGGAAAGCCATGTCACCGAAAAGGTCGAGTCCAGTTTGAAGAAGCGAGAACAAGAGATAGATCTATGGTATGGCTGCTGAGGCGTCACCAGACGAAAAGGGTGTAAACAGACTGGTCAGACTTAAGATACTACTACGGTTGTCCTCGATTTCACAACCATGTTCAAATTATAATTAGCATAAAAGGAACGTTCTTATTCTGTCAAAATGGCAAGCTGGATCTCAAAAATTAAGAATGGGAGGTGAGTGGCGTGATTAAAATTTTATATGCCGGGGATGGCTCCATACGTGGAGAAATGGAAATAAAAGGAGGCGAGATAATTACTTACGTGAGTAGAATTATGGACGCAGCTGTGTATCTTCGTGAGGCATTAGAAGAAGATCCAGAGATTAGTGTGACACATATGTCACCAATGGTTGCTTTTTCTGAGTTTCCGAAAAGGGTTGAGGATTTAACAAACAATTATGATGTACTTATATTAAGTGATATTGGCTATGAAACGCTTGTCCTGTCTCCGGGAGGCGTAAAGCCAGAGCCTCTAACGATCACCCCAAACAGACTAAAAGAAATCAAAAAGTATGTAGAAAAAGGGGGTGGGCTAGCCTACTGTGGAGGATACTTTACATTTCAAGGTCGGTATGGGAGAGGAAATTGGTACGGGACCCCAGTAGCCGAAATATTACCGGTAGAGATACTTCCACTCCCTGATGACCGAGTAGAATGTCCAGAAGGAGCTAAGCCTGAAATAAAAGAGAAGAATCACCCAGTTATGAAGGGAATTGAATGGAATACCTGTCCTGTATTCTTCGGGTACAATAGATGTGGGAAAGTAAAAGAAGGTGGAATTCTCTTAGGGAAAATCGGAGGCGATCCCTTTATAACAGTGGGGGAATATGGGAAGGGAAGGATTTTAGTGTTTACCTCGGACCCTGTTCTCCACTGGGGCGCAAATTTTGTGGAATGGGAGTATTATTCGAAGTTCTGGAATCAAACGGTAAGGTGGCTTGCAAAGAAAGATTAAGTATTGTGCTCTTTCTCGTCGATTCCCTGATGTTAGGAAGTTTAGGGAGGTGAAGTGAGGCTAAATTACTTGGAAAGAGTGGGAAAGACTGATGAAATTGGAACAACTTGAAGAACAGGCCGTAAGAGGGGTGGCACCTAACTTACATGGTTAATTTTGAGTTACCCTCTTATCAAAGGTAGGGATGACGGATATGTTTTTTAGGTAAGAAGCTGGAGATTAAGGCCAAAAAGGAGGTGAAAAGTAGGCGGGCTAGTCCAGCTTGGAATAAAGAAGGTTTTCAAAGGGAAGCGTTAAATAATTGTTTTCTCTTAATGAGAACTTTCACAGAAATTTGAACTATGTGACAACGAGTTCAATTATTTTAGGAAGAGAGGAAATACAATGAAAAAAAGCAAAAAGCTTATGCTATTGGCTTTAAGTGTAGCTGTGGCACTTTCATTAGTCTTTACGTGGCCAGTAAAAGTTTCAGCTGAAGATATTGTCCTAACTTTGTGGCACTGGGAAACCCCACCACATCGAGTGGAGAAATTAGATGAGATCCTTGCTAAATTTAGGGAAGAAACAGGTATTGAAGTTAGACAAAATCCTATAAGTTTCCCTGAGCTTAACAGTAAAATATTGGCAGCAATCGCAGCAAATCGCCTGCCAGAGATGATTTGGGTAAATCCACCCCAACTGATGATCCTGAGAAAACATAACTCTTTAGTACCTGTCACAGATATCTTCAAGAGAATCGATGCCGAAGTTCAATTCCTGAATCCTTCCATCGAGTTATACAGGTTCGATCAAGAGCAACTTACAATCCCGGTTTACGGAATTTCCTGGCCTTTAGAATACCGAGCTGACCTTTATGAAGAGAACGGCTTAGAACCACCTGTATATTGGACAGATCTTTTAGAAGCAGCAAAAAAGTTAACCAAAGATCTAGATGGAGATGGGCGAATAGATATTTACGGTATGATGATGCCGTATTCAATTAAGGGAAACTATGGTAGCCAGGCAGTTTGGGGATTCTTACGGACCAATAGGGCAAATGTAGTCGAGATGGAGAACGGTAAGGAAAAAATAGTATTCAATTCTACACAGACAATAGAGACATATAAGTTTCTAAAAGAACTCACGAAGTATACCTCTCCTGGTTCCGAGAATATGGACTGGGGAATGGGAGAACTACAAATTAGAACCGGCAAAGTTGCAACTGCAGTGTACACTGCAGGTTTTTTGAGCACCCTCTACAGAAAAGGGTTAGAAGAGATGGCTCGAAAGTGGAAGCAGAAGTTTATACCCAGACCTAAGGATGGTCGAATAGGCCACACCGCGTATACAAGAGGGTTAGTTTTCACAACAACCGTAACAAGCTCAAAGGAGAGAGAAGCTGCAGTAAAAACATTTGTCAGGTGGCTATACAAACCTGAGAACTATGCTGAGATGATGATGATGGAACCAGTATTGTTTGTCCCAGTTGTCAATGGAAAGAGTATGATGGATGCATTCTTCGCCAAACCACTCATAGGGAAATTCAGAGGTGCAATGGAGGTTCAGATAGATGTGTTAAATAACAGCAGTGTCATTGGTTTTGTCAATGGAATAAAAGCGCCGCATGCTGCGGAACTGGAGGGTTCATTCACCTTAGGCGCTGTGTTGCAAAAGATAGTTCTCCAAGGATGGAGTGTTGAACGGGCAGTGGAGTGGGGTCAGAAAAGATACGAAGAGATAATTAAAGAGTGATGGGATACGACCACTGGAAACTGACAGTTCTTACAGACATCGCCCCCCTCCGATGAGGGGGGCGATGTCACTCGGTAACGGAGCGAAAAAATGAAGAAGAATATCGCAGAGAATGAAAGTGTTTTGGGCTGGATCTTAAGTACCCCATCGGTGGTTTGGATTTTATTAATTATTGTATATCCGGTAATATTAACCCTTTGGATTAGTCTGCATCAACAAAAAATGGTAGAAGTCAATCCGCCTTTTATAGGATTGAAAAATTACATCGATCTTTTACCCAGTGCAAAATTCTTATTTCAATTAAAGTTAACCGTAATCTGGACTTTTCTTAACATAGTCTTGATAACTCCTGTAGGGGTATTACTTGGCCTGCTATTAAACCGTCAATTCAAAGGTGTGGGGATCTTAAGAACCTGGATTTTATTATCCTGGATAATTCCTATAGTAGCCACCACATTAATATGGCAATGGATGTTAGAACCAGCAGTTGGGATCATAAATTTCTTGCTGTATGAGACAGGCATTACACGTTCGTATGTTAATTTTCTTGGAGATCCGTCTATATCTATGCTTAGCATAGTTGTAGTAAACGTTTGGCGGTGGAGTCCCTTCATGGGTATAATGACATTGGCAGCTTTGCAAAACGTTCCTAAAGAGTTCTATGATGCTGCCAGAGTTGACGGAGCTAATGCATGGCAAACATTTTGGCATATAACCTTGCCCCAAATTATTCCCACCGTTTCGGTCACTTCCTTTATTTTAACAATATGGCTATTTAATATGTTCCCCCCTATATGGCTATTAACCGAAGGAGGCCCCATCGAAAGTACCACTACTTTACCAATAGCCATATATAAAGAAGCTTTTCGGCTTTTCAGAATGGGAAAAGCAGCTACTTATTCGATAATTTTACTAATTGTTGTATCCGCATTCGTTGCCGGATATATGATGTTGTTTGTAAAATCCCGTGAGGAAGTAGTGAAATGAAGGATGCAAAAACAATCCCCAAAAGAATAATTTTTACGCTATTATTATTGGTTGTTATTGGATGGTTTTTCTTTCCTGTTTACTGGGCATTGATAACATCTTTTAAGACTCCTTTAGATTTAATGAGCTCAAGACCAACTTTTTTCCCCAAAAAAATGACCCTGTCGTCCTACGAAGATGTACTTTTGCGTTCAAAATTCCTTTATTATTTGAGAAGTAGTATAATAATAGCCTCGGGGGTTACAATTATTACCCTGATTCTTGCAACTGGTGCAGCCTATAGTTTAAGTCGACTTAATTTTAAAGGAAAACGACTCTTTTCGAATTTAATTTTGTTGGTTTATCTTTTTCCTGGAATCCTATTAGCTGTCCCTATCTTTAAAATGATGACAAAAATTGGCCTTTATGATATGTTACCTAGCGTTGTCTTGGTTCACGTCATGATCACCTTGCCGTTTTGTATATGGACCTTAAGAACATTTTTTGACCAAATACCTCGCAGTCTTGAAGACGCTGCTCGCATAGATGGAGCGAGCAAACTAAGCGTCTTGTATAAATTATATCTTCCTTTAATAGGCCCAGGATTGGTCACTTCAGCAATTTTTTCTTTTGTAGCCTCATGGAATGAGTATATATTCCCTTTGATTTTACTTTCAACACCGGAGAAAAAAACTATACCTGTCGGGATTGCCGGCTGGGCTTCTTCTTATACCATAGATTGGGGACAAATTACCGCAGCAGTCATTCTCGCCATCATTCCTGTGATAATTCTGATCCAACTCATAGGGAGGCGCTTTGTTGCTGGGCTAAGTGGAGCTATAAAAGGATAAAACAACCTATTGGTTTCTAAGAAAAAACGCTAAATTTTCTTTGTTCTTTTCCGGAAGTTTTCAAGTGTGTACGAATTGATAGAAAAAGCTATGGATTGACTCCTTCATCTTCTACACACCATCATAAAGGTAATCGGTAGCAACATCCTTTTTAAGATACTGCCAGAATTTCCCATAATGCAAGCATGAGGCAAACATGTAGGGGCATAGGAATTGTGTGCCCGGCAGTATGCAGCTCTTGATGACCCAGACTGAGAGAAAGACCGTACCGGTGGGGGTAGCAAACTTTCTGGGGCAGTATATGAGAGATGGGGGGAGTAGTGATGGCCGCCTCAGGTGTGGCTACTGTCCCTACCGTTGTTTTCTTCCTTTTACTGCAGCGGCATTTAGTTGAGGGGCTTGCGGCAGGGGCTGTCAAGCAATGACGTGCTGTTATAGTGTTAAGAAGAGAGGGCTAAAGATCTATCCCGACTTTCCGTTTTTTTGAAGTTCTTGACGGAAAATCCAATGTGATTCAATTTTCCTTGAAGTTTGGTAATTCTTTCTAAAATCGGAAATTTTCTGTACCTAATTAGACAGGAAAGATACGGGTTACCTTGACTTTTATCCTCCCTAATTTGCAATCCAGTGATAGGGTGTTTATACTAGCAAGCGTTTGAATTTATTTTCAGGATAATCTTTGCCAAAGTTTTGTATCTATAAAAGGAAATAGCTAGTTTTAACAGAGTAATGATGTTCACTCGGAGGATAAGTAAGAAGGCTGATAATTTTGAACAATGCTCTACGAGGAGGAAACAGGATGAATGTGGTACTAATAATCATTGATACCCTGAGACAGGATCATGTGGGCTGTTATGGAAACAGGTGGATTAAAACACCTTATCTTGACTCTCTGGCTAAAGAGTCAGTGCTTTTCACCAATGCTTATGCAGAATCACTTCCCACTCTACAGGTCCGAAGAGTTCTACAGACCGGTTGCCGTATCTTTCCCTTCCTGGGTTACAAGGCTTACAAGGGTAATCTTTTTGTTGGTACACCTGGCTGGGGGCCTGTTTCTGAGGAACGGGACACCGTTGCTGAGATCTTGCAGCGCCATGGCTACCGCACAGCCCTCATAACCGATACTTATCATCAGTTTAAGCCTTCGGAGAATTTCCATCGCGGCTTTAATGAGTGGACCTGGATAAGAGGTCAGGAGAGCGATCCTTATCGCTCCGGACCTTATCCGTCCCGGGAAGAGATTGAAAGATACATCCCCCAAAATTTAAGGAAAAGAGCAAAGGGAAGTGGGAGCGGGAAAAAATTTACCGATTTTATTGGCAGGTACCTAACTAATGTAGCTGATAGAGGCTGCGAAGAGGATTATTTCCCTGCCCAGGTCTTTAGAGAAGGAGCCAGGTGGCTGGAGCGAAATCAAGATGCGGAAAAGTTTTTCCTTGTCCTTGATTCTTTCGATCCTCACGAGCCCTGGGATCCACCTATTTATTATCGGAAAATCTATGATCCCCATGATGATACTATAGATTTTCTATCTTCCCTTTATGGTCGAGCTGATCAACTTAGCTCCCGGGTTTTAAAACGTCTCCGGGCAAACTATGCTGGAGAGGTAACCTTGGTGGATCGTTGGCTGGGCTATTTCCTAGAAGAAATGAGGGATTTGAGACTCATGGAAAATACGCTCATCGCCGTGATATCCGACCATGGCCACTGTATTGGTGAACATAATCTAGTAGGAAAACAAGGCCATCCCATGTCCCGGGAGATCGCCGATTTGGTTTTAATGATTCGTCATCCAGCTGGAGAGGGGACTGGCACAACCTGTGAGAGCCTGATTTATAACTATGACCTACCTCCCACTATCCTTGCCAGATTAGGAATAGAGCCAGAAAAGCCCATGGATGGCAAAGACATCTGGCCTCTAGCCTTAGGCAAAGAAAAAGAGATATATGACCATGTTACCTGTGGCTGGGGACCATTTGTTATGGTGCGTGACAGATGCTATTGGTATAATGCTTATCTTTGGGGTGAGAGCCCCCTTCTTTATGATTTAGAGGCTGATCCGAAACTGGAAAAAAATATTGCCCAAGAGTATCCTCACATCTGCCAGCGGATGAAAGATCTGGCAATTGCCGATGCCGGTGGTAAGGTTCCAGAGTTCTTAAGGAAGCTAAAGGGTGAGCCCGGCTGTACCCCACTTTTGGTGGAGTAGGAAACTGTCCACCAATTAGGCTTTTTTGATATAATGTTGTTTGGCATCTAGGTAAATAAATGGCTATTTTAACTACATTTTTATCCGGAGACAATGGAATCATTATTTTTCTTGGTTTAATTTGCTTTGGGTTTGTTATTGGGGTTCTCTCAGGATTGTTTGGGGTAGGGGGTGGATTTTTGATGACTCCTATGCTTAACGCAGTCTTTGGTATTCCCTACAATATTGCCGTCGGTAGTGGCCTGGCTCAGATGGTGGGGACTAGCGCTACAGCAAGTCTAAAACACAGAAGCTACGGGCACATAGATTATAAACTTGCCCTTTTTATTCTGGTAGGCTCTTTAGGAGGAGCAGAATTAGGTGCACGAGTTCTGGTAAGATTAAGGGAATTAGGATCCATTACTCTTCATAATCATCTGGTTGGGAAGATGTACCTATGGATGACATTTATCTATATCGTTCTTCTTCTGGTGGTGGGGACCTTTATGTTTTTGGAAAGTAGAAAAGCTAAAAAGAGACCTCCCCGAGGAGGAATAGTCGCCACCAGGATTTCCAAGAAGATTCAAAAGATGGATGCTCCCCCTCTTATTTCTTTGCCCACCTCCAGGATAGACTCTATCTCGATTTGGATTATAATTGCGATTGGTTTTCTCATGGGAACCCTTTCTGGACTTTTGGGAGTTGGGGGAGGATTTATTATAACTCCTGCTTTTATCTATCTTTTTGGGGTTCCTACCAGTGTGGCTGTGGGAACCGGCCTTTTTCAGATTATCTTTACCTCAGGCTATGGATCTCTAACTCATTTTTTAAAAGGAAATGTGGATTTTACTCTGGTAGCCGGTATTTTAGCTGGTTCACTCATTGGTTCACAGTTGGGGGCGATGCTCAACAAAAGATTAAGAGGAGCCTATGTGAGATATTATTTCTCCTGGGTAGTTTTCATGGCCATTGGGGTCATCGTCCTTAAGTTTCTTTATAATTTAGGGTACTTCGACTGGGTGAGGTAAAGTCTAAAGATATCTGGAATATCGGTTGGGTAAGCTCGATTAAGAGATAAGGAAATCTCCCCGCTCAGGGGTGGGATTGTTGTAAGGCCAAGGTGTTGAGGCCGTTCAGAAAAGAATAGTTGACAACCAAAATAATTGTGGTATTATTTAAAACAATCTGGTAAACCCCGTTAGATATTTGCTATCTAACGGGCTAAACTTGGCAGCACGAAGGGGTGTTGCTAAAGGACAAAGGTGTCTAGATAAAAATAGGCACCTTTTTTTATTTGATAGCGGAACCGGCATGAGCGCCTGGCGGATGATGAATGAATGGGGGATTCCCACTGTCCAGTGAGAGTGTCTATTATATGATTAGGCGAAATTGTCTGCTTAAGAGATATATTCAAGGATAGAGAAATATTTGGATTAAGATTGGAAATGGAAGTGAAAGAGGTATAAGAAATGTCAAAACCTAACCTATTCGAAGTTGCACAATGGCAATTAGATGAGTGTGCAAAGATTCTAAAGTTAGATCCCAATGTAAATGCAATTCTTCGAGTTCCGATGCGTGAACTTCACGTATCGTTGCCAGTTCGTATGGATGACGGTACAATCCGTGTATTTCGGGGATTTAGGGTTCAATACAATGATGCAAAAGGTCCAACAAAGGGGGGAATTCGATTTCATCCGAATGAAACAATTGATACGGTGCGGGCACTTGCTGCTTGGATGACATGGAAGTGTGCTCTCCTCGATCTACCTCTTGGGGGAGCAAAAGGCGGTGTTATTTGTAACCCCAAGGAAATGTCCCAAGCTGAATTAGAAGGTTTAAGTCGGGCATATATACAAAGTGTGTGGCAGTTCATTGGTCCTGATAAAGATATTCCTGCCCCTGATGTCTATACGAATCCGCAAGTTATGGCTTGGATGATGGATGAGTATTCAAAAATTACTGGAAAGAATCAATTTGGTGTTATTACTGGTAAGCCACTTAGCCTTGGTGGTTCTGCTGGACGAGATGACGCAACAGCACGGGGTGGTTGGTATACCATTCGTGAAGCGGCCAAAGAATGTAGTATAGATCTTAAGAAAGCTACAGTTGCTGTGCAAGGGTATGGGAATGCTGGATATTATGCAGCATATCTTGCTAAATCTCTTTTTGGATGTAAAATAGTAGCTGTTAGTGATAGTAAGGGGGGTATATTCTGCAGGCAGGGGCTTGATCCAGAGGCGGTTCGTGAACATAAGACTAAGACAGGTTCAGTGATTAATTTCCCAAATACTAAAACTATTTCTAATGGAGACCTTTTGGAACTCGAAGTAGATATACTTATTCCTGCAGGTTTGGAAAATGTGATCACAGAAAAGAATGCTTCGAACATTAAAGCTAAGATTGATGCTGAATTAGCCAATGGCCCGACTACACCAAAAGCGGATGATATTCTATATAAAAATGGTGTTCATGTAATACCTGATTTGTTATGCAATGCTGGCGGAGTAGCAGTTTCATATTTTGAGATGGTGCAAAACTTTTATATGCACTACTGGGACGAAAAAGAAGTTCACCATCGTTTAGACAAAAAAATAACCGTTGCTTATCACTCCGTATTAGACACATCCAAGAAATACAACATAAATATGCGACAGGCTGCTTATGTTATTGCTGTTGAACGTGTGGTTGAAGCAATGAAACTTCGTGGCTGGGTTTAGTTTATCCGGATGACCTTTTTTCACTTACCCGTGAAGCATCGGAAGTCTCCGGCATTCCCTACGTGATGGAGGCTGATATACAGCGACGAAGGGGAAAAGTCCCGAGATAGGCTTGACAGGGACAAGATACTTGCTAAAGTAGCCTAGGAAGGTTAAATCTAATATGGCGGACTATGGGGAGGTTGGGTATGCCAGCTAAGACTGAGGAAGAAATTTTAAAACTGGTAAAGAAAGAAGATGTGAGCTTCATTAAGCTGTGGTTTAGTGATATTCTAGGGCAACTTAAAAGTGTTGCCATTCCTGTAGGGGAGTTAGAAAGAGCTTTCTCGGAGGGAATGGGGTTCGATGGCTCGTCTATAAAGGGGTTTGCCAGGATTGATGAGAGTGACATGCTTGCTAGACCCGACCCTAATACCTTTGCCATACTTCCCTGGATATCAAAGCAAAAAGTAGCTCGGATGTTTTGTGATATCATTCAGCCAGATGGCAGTCTTTATGAGGGTGATTCGAGGTATATATTGAAAAGGAACCTGGAGCGTCTTAAAAAGGAAGGCTATACTTTTTATCTCGGACCGGAACTGGAATACTTTTATTTTAAAGACGAGAAACATCCGGAAACTCTGGATGAAGGTGGATATTTTGATTTTACCACTCTTGACGCCGGTAGTGAACTTCGGCGGGATACTATTTCCATCCTGGAGACCATGGGCATAGGAGTGGAATACAGTCATCATGAAGTCGCACCTTCCCAGCATGAAATAGACCTAAAATATGCTGATGCCTTGACCATGGCAGATAATGTGATGACCTACAGAATAGTGGTTAAAGAAGTTGCTTCTAAATACGGTTTTTACGCCACCTTTATGCCCAAGCCTATCTTTGGAGTAAATGGAAACGGCATGCACACCCATCAGTCACTTTTTAAGGATAGCAGGAATCTGTTCTTCGATCCTAACGATAAATATCGTCTATCTAAGGTAGCTAAATCCTATATTGCCGGTTTATTAAAACATGCTCGCGAAATAACCGCCGTTACTAATCAGTGGGTCAATTCCTACAAAAGGCTTGTTCCCGGCCATGAGGCACCGGTGTATGTCTCGTGGGCTCGCCGGAATAGATCCACTCTGGTAAGGGTGCCCATGTACAAACCTGAGAAGGAGCAGGCTACCAGGGTGGAGTTCCGCAGTCCTGATCCGGCCTGTAATCCATATCTTGCCTTCTCAGTGATGCTGGCGGCAGGTCTTGAGGGAGTAGAGAAAGAATACGAGCTGCCGGAGCCGGTAGAACAGAATATTTACCTTATGAGCGAAGAAGAGAGGCGAAAATTGGGAATAGTCTCGCTTCCTGGAAGTCTAATCGAGGCTATTCAGTTAACTGAGAAAAGCAAACTGATGCGAAAAACTTTGGGCGATCATGTCTTTAATAGTTTCATAGCCAGCAAAAAAGTGGAGTGGGACGATTACCGAAAATGTGTACATCCTTATGAAATAGAGCGATTCCTTCCTATATTATGAATCACCCTTGTGGCACCATCTTCCCCATTAAGGCTGACCTTTTTATCTCACCTTTTTTTAATCTATTCCTCCTTGCGAGTTTTGTCAATTAGAGATTTTTCCGGCCTGAGTGGTTCATTTTTGCCTTCCCTTACTTCTTTTGCACAATACCTTTAATATTGGGCTACTACTGGTATTTGGACGGGAATTGCCATCTCCAATGTGGCC
Organism: Candidatus Aerophobetes bacterium Ae_b3b; assembly: GCA_005223085.1. GTDB lineage: Bacteria > Aerophobota > Aerophobia > Aerophobales > AE-B3A > AE-B3B. The sequence goes on from NJBP01000020.1 coordinate 26,943, forward strand.
CAAGGACTCATTACCACCTTCTGGTTTACCCGCGGCCGGTGGAAGCATAAGGCTATATAGCTAATTAGGTATCTGACAACTGTTGCTCGTTCAGGCCAAAGTGGTGGCCTATCTCGTGAATAACTACCTTTCTCACGGTTTCCTTAAGCTCCTCCCGGTTAGTAGAAACTGATTCAATGGCCTTTTGGTAAAGGGTTATCTTATCTGGCAAGACAAAGCTATAATGGGGGCCTCTTTTAGAGAGGGGAACTCCCTGGTAAAGGCCCAAATAGGTGGAAAATCGGCTTCTTTTTTGAGACAAACCTTTCTCCCTAGCCCAGTCCTCAATGACAATTTCAATATTTTCCATTTTCTTTTTGAAGTCTTTAGGTATATCTTCCAGGGCCTCATGAACTAAGGACTCAAAATCTTGTCTATCCATGCGGGATAATCCTTAGAATCTTTAGAGATTATGAGAAAATTCCCTTCACTAATGATATACATATTTGAATCCTGAGAGTCAATGATTCAGGGGTGTGAGATTTTACCTGAGCTTTCCTTGATGAGCCTTACTACCTCATCAGGTTCCTCCACTATGTGAAATAGGCTAATGTCAGGGGGAGAGATTTTTCCTTGGGCTAGAAGCACTCCTTCGATCCATTCTCTCAGACCTTTCCAGTAGTCTTTCCCTACCAGAATAACCGGGAAAGGTTTGATTTTATGGGTTTGAATCAACTGGATCGGTTCAAAGAACTCATCCAGCGTTCCAAAGCCTCCCGGGAAAATGACAAAGGCAACCGCGTATTTCACAAACATCATCTTGCGGACAAAAAAGTAACGAAAACCAAGGTAAGTTGTGATATACTGGTTTGGCTTTTGCTCTTCGGGAAGGTCGATATTAATTCCTACTGAGACTCCGCCTTCCTCCATGGCACCCTTGTTGGCTGCCTCCATTATTCCGGGACCTCCTCCGGTGACGATGGCATAGCCCTCTCGGGCTAGCTTTCGAGCAGTTTGCTCCGCCTTCTGGTAGTCCTCATCGCTCCGGCGGGTTCTTGTGGAGCCAAAAATAGAGACCGCCGGAGGAATTCGAGACAAGACCTCAAACCCTTCCACAAACTCGGCCATAATGCGAAAGATTCTCCAGGATTCTTGTACCTTCATTTCATCAATAAGGTATTGCTGATCCATACTTTCCTCCTGCGTCCTCTTCGGATTTTATATCCGTGTTTTGTTGTCCCCAAAAATGTGTTCGGCCAGTGCTGTCGGGTAAGCATAATTTTACTAACATAGTTTATTTTTGCCACAACTTCTCTCTACCATTAAATGTCCGGCTTTCTTAAAATATTTGTTCAGCTTTCTACTCAAAGACTAATCATAGGAGTATAGTGTGTCAAGTCCTCGCCTCTCCTCCATTTTACTTTTGCCCTTTTTTTGCTAGGATATACCGATGAGATAAGGAGATTTGCTTTGCTGTCAGCCTATCCTAAAAAATACGATGTTATTGTGGTGGGGGGCGGCCATGCCGGCATCGAAGCTAGCCTTGCCTCAGCAAGGCTAGGCTGCCAGACTCTCCTTTTATCCATGAATCTAGATACCATTGGGTTTATGTCCTGTAATCCTGCTGTTGGGGGTATAGGCAAGGGTCAGTTGGTTAAGGAGATAGACGCCTTAGGAGGAGAGATGGGTAAGGCCATCGACTCCACTGCTATTCAATTTCGCCGCCTCAATACCAAAAAGGGTCCGGCGGTTCAGTCCTCACGGGCTCAGGCCGACCGGCAAGGCTATCGCCTTTATATGAAATGGGTTCTAGAAAGACAAGCCGGACTTGATATAAAGCAGGCCCTGGTTGATAGGATATTGGTGAAAAATGGATTGGTCCAGGGAGTTGAGACGCATCTTGGCGAAAAATTTAACGGAAAATCGGTGATAATAACTCCGGGAACGTTCCTCAATGGTTTGATTCATATTGGCCTCATAAACTTTCCCGGGGGAAGGATGGGAGATTTCCCCTCGGTGGAGCTTTCTCAAAGTCTAAGGAATCTGGGGTTTCGCCTGGGAAGATTTAAGACAGGAACCTGCCCCCGTCTAGATGGAAAAACCGTTGATTTTTCCTGCCTTGATCCTCAAGAGGGGGATAAAAATCCTGTTCCATTTTCCTTCTCCACGCCCAAGATAAACCAAAATCAAGTTCCTTGCTATATTACCTATACTAACTCAAAAACTCATCGTATCATTAAAGGGGGACTGGATCGCTCACCCTTATATACCGGGGTAATTAAGGCAACCGGAGTAAGGTACTGCCCCTCTATTGAGGATAAAGTGATGAGGTTTCCCGATAAAGAAAGACATCAAATCTTCCTGGAGCCGGAAGGGCTGGAAACGAATGAGTACTACCCTAACGGTCTTGCTACTTCTCTCCCCCTCGACATTCAGCTTAAGATGCTCCGCACCATTAAAGGATTAGAAAAGGTTGAGATTACCCGCCCCGGATATGGGATTGAACATGATTATGTTGATCCTACCCACTTAAAGCCTACCCTGGAGACGAAGCTTATCGGGGGTCTTTTTCTAGCCGGCCAGATCAACGGGACGACTGGATACGAGGAAGCTGCCGCTCAGGGACTGGTGGCTGGAATTAACGCAGGCTTGATGCTTTTAGGAAAAGATCCTTTAATTTTGGATAGGGCTGAGGCATATATCGGGGTTTTGATTGATGATCTAATTACCAGGGGAACTAATGAACCTTACCGGATGTTTACCTCTCGGGCTGAGTATCGACTTCTTTTAAGAGAAGACAACGCTGATCTTCGACTGCGAGAAAAAGGATACCGAATAGGTTTGGTCGAAAAGGATGAGTACAAAAAGGCAGAGGCTAAAGAAAAACGTGTTAAGGATGAGCTGGATAGACTCAGTTCCATTAGGATATCTCCTGATAGTGAGGTAAACCAAAAGCTTGTCAGCCTGGGTAGCAGGCCCATCAAGCATATGGTTAGCTTAAGGGATCTTCTTCGGCGCCCTGAGATCTCCTACCATGGTCTTGGTCTCTTTGATAAAGAAGTGAGTAAGATTGAAGATGGGGAAGCTCAGCAGGTTGAAATTCAAGTAATGTATGATGGGTATATAAAAAGACAACTGCAACAGGTAAAAAATTTCAACAGAATGGAAAAGTTAAAAATTCCTCTTGACTTTGATTATGAGGCCATTGGCAGCCTTTCTAACGAAGTGAAGGAAAAGTTATCCAAAATAAGACCACATTCTCTTGGTCAGGCCTCTCGCATCTCGGGAGTGACTCCTGCTGCTATCTCGGTTTTAATGATTTATTTAAAAAAATTGGGGAAGATGTAAAAATGGGTAATGAGGTCTGGAACTATTCCAGGCTGAAGGATTACAGTCTGGGCGTGGGTGCCTCTTTATTTGGAGTTGCTAATGTAAAACCTTTAAAGCATAGCTTTATTTTTCTCTCTCCTGAAACTCTCAACTCTTTTCCATATGGGATCTCTCTTGCCGTTAGGCTTTCCGATAGGGTGATTGAGGATCTTGAGGATAGACCCACCAGATTATACCTTCATCACTATCGACAGATTAACTACTTTCTAGATCAGTTAGCTCTTAAGATTAGCTCCTTTGTTCAGGAAGAAGGCTGGCAGGCTCTTCCTATACCCGCCTCCCAGGTTCTTGATTGGGAGAAGCTAAAAGGGCATCTTTCCCATAAAAAAGTTGCTCAGACGGCAGGATTGGGATGGATAGGAAGGTCTAATCTTTTGGTAAGCCCCGAGTATGGAGCAAGAATCAGGTTAGTTACTATCCTTACCAATTTTCCTTTGCGGTGCGACCAACCACAGGAAGAAAGCTGTGGATCATGCAGGGCATGTCTTTCAGTCTGTCCTGCCGGGGCAATAAAAGAAAGCCTGAAGGATTTTGATCCCGGCGCCTGCTTTGAGCAGCTTCGCTGCTTCAGGAAAAGAGATAACATTGCCCATTATATCTGTGGGCTCTGCGTCAAGGCCTGCCCGGGAAAGTTGGCCTACCTTTAAAGAATTTTTATAAGCAAAAACTTTTCTACTTTTTTACCATCTATGATGTACTTTAGACTTAATAAGGTTTTCATAAATAATTTTAATACCTTTTAAAACATCTGGATCCAGGTCTGTTAATTCGCTGGCACTAATATTCTCCTCAAGCTGTTTTGTATTCTTTGCTCCTGGAATAACACAACTCACCTCACTGTGCATCAATATCCATTTCAATGCCATTTGTACACAACTAATATCGTCTGGCTTTATCCTTTTTAATTCCTCAACTGCTTTGAGGCCAATTTCAAAATCTACTCCAGAAAACGTCTCACCTACATCAAAGAATTTTCCCTGCCGATTATAATTTCTGTGGTCATCTTCAGGAAATTTTGTGGCGAGACTCATTTTTCCCGTCAAAAGTCCACTGGCTAATGGAACCCTGGCAATAACCGCAATATTTTTCTTTTTACACTGTTCAAAGAACAGTTCCGACGGTCTCTGTCGGAAAATATTGAATATTATTTGTACACTGACAACCCCAGGATATTCAATCGCTTTAAGACCTTCTTCGACTTTCTCAACGCTAACGCCATAATGCTGAATTTTGCCTTGTTCAACAAAACTGTCCAATGCTTCAAAAACCTCTGGTTTATAATATAAATCTATAGGCGGACAGTGTAGCTGTATCAAGTCAATCGTGTGGACACCGAGATTCCCCAAAGAGCGATCTAAAAATCTTTCCAGATTATCTTTTGTGTATCCTGAGCTAACATGAGGATCTAACCTTCGGCCAAATTTTGTGGCAACATAGATTTTTTGATCTGTACTTTTCAGAACCTGCCCAATTAGTTGTTCACTTTTTCCATCCCCATAGACATCCGCCGTATCGAAAAAATTAATGCCTCTTTCAATAGCTTTTTCCAGAACCCCTATGGCATCACTTTCACTTACACGTCCCCAACCCCCACCAAGTGCCCAGGTACCTAAACCAACCTCACTAACTTTCCAATTGGTTTTTCCAAAAATTCTGTATTTCATTATTGCCCCCTATTGGTAAATGATTTTGCCTACCTCTTTGATGTTCGACACAGTCTTATATTCTTCCAATTTTGGAGTATAGGCGACAATGTCGCATATGCACCGAATTCACCACTTATTTAAAAACTCCCTAATACCATCCTCTGGAGAAAGATTAAGGTAAATTTCAGTGGTTGTCAACCTCTCGCAGAAAGTCCTTTTCCACTTCCTCATTTTCTCAATCCCCCTTTAGTTCAGCATCTTAGGAAAAATGATATGAAATTTTGGGGAATCTCCAATAATGTGTTTCCTTGACATCACTCCTAAACTACACTAGATTATAACAGGATAAAAAGGATGCTGGCCAAAGTTTTCTCTAGTGGGATTCAGGGAATAGATGCCTACCCGGTGGAAGTAGAAGTAGATCTTGCCCGAGGTCTTCCGAAGTTTAACATTGTCGGTCTTCCCGATGCTGCGGTAAAGGAGTCAAAGGAAAGGGTAACCTCGGCTATCAAGAACTCAGAATTTGATTTTCCGGTGAGGAAAATTACCGTAAATCTTGCTCCGGCTGATATCAAGAAAGAAGGTTCCTCCCTTGATCTATCCATAGCCATAGGGATCTTAAAGGCCAGCGGCAGGATAAAGGTAGATGATCTTTCTGGCTATACCATCTTAGGAGAGCTGGCTCTGGATGGAAAGGTAAGGCGGATTAATGGAGCCCTGCCCATAGCTTTAGAGTTAAAAGAAAGAGGCGTGAAGGGGCTTATTGTCCCGGAGGAGAATGCCCGGGAGGCCTCGGTGGTGAAAGAGTTAGAGGTCTTTCCAGTAAAGAGCCTTCTTCAGACGGCTAAGTTCTTAGACCATGAGCTATCAATTGAACCTTATAAATATGATCTAAAAAAGGCCTTAAAGGAGTCTTCAAGTTATGAGGTTGACTTCTCAGAGGTTAAGGGTCAACTCCATGTAAAAAGAGCCCTGGAGATTGCTGCAGCAGGCTCTCACAATATCTTGATGATCGGTCCTCCAGGGGCAGGAAAGACCATGCTCGCCCACCGTATTCCTACTATTTTACCTGATCTTACTCTGGACGAGGCCATAGAAACTACCAAGCTTCATTCAGTTGCCGGCCTTCTTTTCACTCATCAAGCCTTGGTAGGCATTCGTCCTTTCAGGAGTCCC
>NJBP01000021.1 GCA_005223085.1 Candidatus Aerophobetes bacterium Ae_b3b
TATAATAAAAATTGGTTGAAAATCCGGTTTCTTCAAGAGTCGATAAAGGCAAACTGCCTGCAAGGGTAGAGCGCAAAGCTATGGGTCGTTAGAAAAGGCGATTGCCAGGCTGCCGAAGCTCTTTGACGTGAAAAGCCCGTTCTAGGAATAGAAGGGGCTTTTTGTTTAGATCCAACCTCTTTTCTCCTCAAGCTCATCCTGCTCTATACCCCAAATTTCCGAGATCTTCCATTTTTCTCCCCCCAGACGCTTTCCCATTGCTCCTGCACCTTTTGAGTTGCGTAAACTACTAGGGACCCCAAGGCAAACCACCTTTACCCAGAGTGCCATGTCTCTCTACCAGGATAGCTAGCCCTTGATGCAAGATTAGTTAATGTGGAGACCTCAGAAATCATGGCAGCGGTAACCGGACAAGGGGCTAAGAGCCAGAGTAACGTTGCCCTCAGTGAAAAGTGGGGTGATCTATCCGGTTTTACTTTCGGAAGCTCAAGATTCCAGGAACATATTCTCGGTAAAGCCACCACTAAAGCGGTTGAAGACGTAGCCGAGGGAATTCTTGATAAGACAGCCGGTTTGACACCCGTGGTGGTAACTCCCGAGGTAACACCTACCGTTACCCCTGAAGTTGAAGCTCAGATCATCGAAGGGCTGGTGGCTAAAGTAAGTGACGATGAGGTTGTCATCAATGTAGGAAGTCAAAAAGGAGTTAAAGTTGATGACATCTTTAATGTAAAAAGGATAACTGAGACGATAACCGATCCGGAAACGGGAGAAGTTATTCTGGAGACGAAAGAAAAAATAGCTGAGATCAAAATTTCCGAAGTTTACGAGTTGGCAGCCATCGCCAAAATCACTCTTTTGGGGGTAGGAAAAGAGATTGAGGTTGGTGATTTGGTCGATTTACAAAAGTAAGTCAGAAGAAAAAGGAGGTGAGGAAAGCTTCATCCAGAGACTAAAAATAATAAACGCACCGAATAAGCATGCGTTTACAACGAGAAAAGGAGGATCTGAATGAGTCTAAATAGATGTAAGAAGTTGACGGTAATGTTATTGATAGTGGGGTTAGTCTTGGGTTTGACGGGTCTTGCTCAGGCTCAGCCAAAATCAGGATTTGCGCCAAAAGTGGGCTATTTTATGCCCGGTGATGAGGATGTGGAGGATATTTGGGGAAGCGACTTCACTTTTGGAATAGATTACCTTTATGCTTTCCCACCTTATGGAATTGATTTTAGTGCAGAGTATTTCGCCAAAGAAGAAAAGCAAACTTTCTTTGGAATAACAGACAAGGTTAACTGGAGAGTTATCCCTCTTACTGCGACTTTCCTCTACTTCCTTCCTGGAAAAGAAGGTTTTTCCCCTTATATAGGGGGAGGTATAGGGTATTATTTAACGAAGTTCGACTTCGAGGAAGACTGGGGGGATATACCCATCTTTGCTGGAAGTGCAGAGGAATCGGGTATTGGATTTCACGCTCAGGGAGGATTTACTCTGGGGGAAAACTTCTTTGTTGAGGCCAAGTACAGCACAGCAGATGTAGAAGGAGTAGAGGCAGGTGGATTCACGATTCTGGTTGGATATAGACTTTAAAAAGACGGGAGGGAAACTGGTAGAATAATTGTGGGCACGGCAGGAAGAGTTTTTTAAAATGTAAGGGGGCAGGTACATACCATTTGGCAAGAAAGAATTGGATAAGTTGAAAACTTCCGTTGACGTAAGTGGCCTACAGACCAACCTCCGGGGAAGGTATAAATATTAAATGTTGTTTTTTTCTTGGGATACTTACTGCCCCCTTCTTTTCTCCCGAACCCAAAAAGATATTCTTTATAGCACCACGAAAGTATTAGTGTTTAGAAGATTTTGATGGGTATCGAGGGACTTTCCCCGGACCAAGATGGCGCAGCCGGAGCCTCATATCAGCCACCTTAACGAGTCAGCTCTGTAGGTTTTGAATTTAGGGGGAGAGCGACGGAGGGGAAGAGTGCCGAGATATTTCCTGAGAATGAGGATAAAAAGTGTAGCAGCCCAGATGATGACGATTGGCTTGCTGGGAAGTGCAATCTTGCTCTTTCCTGGATTTTCCTTAAAGCAAACAACCGAAGCAGCTAATGAAATCAAGAAAATAAAGCTACCCCCACCTATAGTTAAAGGAAAGATTTCCCTTGAGGAAGCAATCAAGAAAAGAAGGTCGGAAAGGGATTTTCAGGATAGGGCTTTATCCTTAAAGCAAGTCTCGCAAATTCTCTGGGCTGCTCAAGGTATTACCGAGGAAAGAGGATTTAAAAGAGCAGCACCATCGGCTGGAGCCCTTTATCCTCTGGAGCTTTATCTTGTGGTTAAGAAGGTTGAAGAACTCGAAGCTGGAGTATATCATTATCATCCGACTAATCATACCCTAGATCTTATGCTAAGAGGTAATTATCAGATGACTTTAGCTAAGGCATGCCTGGGGCAAATGTTCATTGCTGGTGCTCCAGTCTCGGTGGTAATAGCAGCAGAATATGAGAGAACCACCGCAAAATATGGAAAAAGGGGACTGAGGTATGTTCATATAGAGGTGGGGCATGTGGGAGAAAATATCTGTCTTCAGGTGGTAGCCTTGGGTCTAGGAACTGTTACCATTGGAGCATTCCGGGACGATGAGGTTTCCCGCTTGCTGAGCTTACCTGGAAACTATAAGCCACTATATGTCCTTCCTGTTGGATGGGTGAAATAAAAGGTCTTCTCCATGAAAATTCTTCTTCACCTCTGTTGCGCTCCCTGTGCAGTCTATCCCTTTCTCAAGCTAAGAGAGGAATTTGAGGAACTCATGGGATTTTGGTATAATCCCAATATCCATCCCTTCTTAGAATATCAGAAGCGTTTAGAAGCGGTCAAATTATGGGCAAAAAAAGAGAAAGTGAGAATTATTTACAAAGATGAATATGATCTTAAAGGTTTTCTCCGCAGGGTGGTGTATCGAGAATCGAAGCGATGTTTTCTTTGTTATGAGCTGCGTTTGAGGCAGACAGCTATATTTGCTCGCAAAGGGAAATTTGACTATTTTGGTTCAACCCTAATGATCTCTCCTCATCAAGACCAAAAATCACTCAGAGAATTAATGGAGGCATTGGCTAAAGAATACGGGGTTAAGCCTTATTTAAGAGAGATAGAAGAAGGGTGGCGGAAAGGCAGAGAGCTTTCAAAAAAGATGGACCTGTACCATCAGAAGTATTGTGGATGCATTTACAGCGAGGCTGAAAGATACCAGAAAATTAATTAGCTTAAGAAACCCTCAGAGGAAAAATTCATCATAGCATAAGCAGCCCTTTTTGAGGAAGGTAGAATAGTGCGGCATCGATTTGCTACTTCTATAAATAGAGTCACCATAAAGGTGGGAAGCAGTATTTTACTAAAGGAAGATCATGGCCCCGACTTAACCTTTATAGAGGAGCTAGTTAGAGATATTTCTGTCTTGTCTGAAAGAGATATGGAGGTTGTTTTAGTTAGTTCAGGAGCCATTGGTATGGGGAAAAGAGAGTTGGGAACAGGAAAAAATTTTGATGCTATTCCTTCCAAGCAAGCTCTCGCTAGTGTAGGGCAAATCCATCTGATGAATCTTTACTGTCAATTTTTCCAACAATACCATATTTCTGTAGGACAGGTGCTCTTAAGTGCTGCCGATCTTTCCAGCCGTTCTTCTTACTTGAACGCTCGTAATACTCTCCTTACTCTTCTCAGGCTTAAAATTATCCCGGTGGTTAATGAAAATGATACAGTCGCTGTGGAAGAGATTAAGTTTGGAGATAACGATACACTTTCGGCCTTAGTTGCAGGTCTGGTAGATGCGGATCTCCTGGTAATTCTTTCGGATATAAAAGGTTTATATAGTGAGGACCCAAGAAGAAACCCGAAGGCAAAACTAATCAGAAAAGTCTCTTGTATAAGCGAAGAAATGGAAGAGACTGCTCAGTCCACCTCGGTAGAAGGACGAATAGGGGGAATGCAAACTAAGATAAAAGCGGCAAAAATAGCTACTCGTTCGGGTATTCCAGTAATTATAGGAGGTAAAGATAGAGATTTTTTACCCCAGCTTTTTGCTGGAAAAGAGGTAGGAACTCTCTTTCTTCCCCAGCAGAATCGGCTCACTTCTCGCAAGAAATGGATTGCTTACGGTCACTTCCTTAAGGGTAAGATCGTATTAGACAAAGGTGCTAAAAGAGCCTTGCTTCAAGAAAGGAGAAGCCTTCTTCCCTCCGGCGTAATTGAGGTAAAAGGGAAATTTGACGCTGGTGACTCGGTGAGCCTATTAGATGAAGATAACAGAGAATTTGCCCGGGGCATTACCTATTATTCATCGAAAGAACTGAAAAAAATAAAAGGAATTAAAAGCCATCTTATTAAACCTCAGCTTGGATACAAATATTATGACGAGGTCATCCATCGAGATAATCTGGTGATATTATAGTATCTCCAAATTTATATCTAATATCCTAGTTCCTTGAGAGATTCCTTATGCCTGCGCCACTGTTTTTTGATCCCTACCCATAGATCTAGGTAGATCTGACAACCAAGGTGCCTTTCTATCTCCTTTCTAGCTAGACTACCTATTTTTTTTATCATTTTTCCTGATTTACCGATTAAGATCCCCTTTTGGGAAGCCTGTTCGACATAGATGGATGCCCGGATATAAATTAAATCTTGAGGTCTTTCTTCAAATTGATCTACCTTGAGCATCACCGAATATGGTATTTCATCATGGGTAAGATCAAAGATCTTTTCTCTAATTAACTCCCCCACCAGCGCGCGTTCTGGTTGATCAGTAATGAAATCTGAATCATAATAGGCAGGATGAAGAGGAAGACGCTGGATCATTTCTCCCATTAAGATAGAAAGATTAGTTCCTTTTTTGGCCGAGATGGGAACAATTTTCGCAAAAGAAAAAAGGGTCTCATATTCTTTTTTTATAGAATCTAGCTCATGTGGCTTTATTTTATCTATTTTGTTGATAACTAGAAAAACAGGCTTAGGTATATTTTTTAAACTTTCTAAAATAAACCGATCCTCAGCTGACACAGTAAAGGGTTCCACTATTACCGCTATTAGATCTACTCCCTCTAGACTCTTAAGTGCTTCTTCTATTATGTGCCTGTCCACCAGATTTTTGACCTGGGTGAGATTGAGTATCCCGGGTGTGTCCAGAAAGATCACCTGAGCTTCATCAAAGGTTACCGCTCCCCTGATGATGTTTCGAGTAGTTTGGGGCCTAACTGAGGTAATAGCAATCTTTTCCCCTATTAGTTGATTGATTAAAGTCGATTTTCCTGCATTAGGTTTACCTATTAAAGTAACAAATCCAGCCTTTAAGTTTTCCATTTGTTTTTTTCTTTCCTTAGCATCAAAGTTTACGAAATTGCTACCTACTCCCTATTTTAATAAATCCTCAGGGCCCACTTCTTCTAGGGCCCGAAGAGAAGGCAGCCATCGATAGGTATCTTAGCTTTCTTCCCGGCTATACTCTGTAAGGACTTCCTTTTGAATTGTTTCCCTTAATTCTTCATTAAGAGGATAGGCTGTATCTATGAATTCTCCATTGGACAATTTGCGAGAGGGCATAGCCACAAAAGGTCCATTCTTTCCTTCAATAACCTTTAGCCCGTGGACACGGAAAGAATTATCAAAAGTAATAGTTGCCCAAGCTTTAAACTTGTCTTTACCCTCAACCTTCCTTATTTTCACTTCCGAGATCTTCACCCTAACCCTCCTTGAGATTTTTATCTGTGGGTTGCACCAGGTAGACACTTCCTCTTTTTTTCAATTTGTTGAGGATCCTTTCAGCCTCCTCCTTTCTCTCTGCTACAGCAAAGATAACAGATCCACTCCCGGTCATGATAGCCCCTCTTGCTCCTGCCTTGATCATCTCCTCTTTAATCACTTTAATTAAGGGAAACTTTTTAAGAACTACTTCTTCCAGTCTGTTATATAAAGACAAGCTTATTCCGAATAGGCCTTGCTTCTTCACCAAATTAGTAAGGAGTTTAGCGCTTAATCTCTTTTCTGTCAATCTCACTCTTATTTTCTGGTAGACCCAAGAAGTAGAGACAGGAATTTCCGGATCTAGCAAGACTAACCATCCATCTCTTATAGGAGGAAGCGGAATAAGATTCTCTCCTTTTCCTCTAACCAATGATGTCCCTCCTTTTAAACAGAAGGGAACATCTGCTCCCAACAACTCAGCCAATTTCGAGAGATCAAGGAGAGGAATTTCTGTTTTAAACAATTTATTCATTCCCCACAGGGTAGCTGCAGCATCAACACTACCTCCTCCTAACCCTGATCTTTCAGGGATACTTTTATAAATCTCGATTCGCACTCCTTTTTTGATCTTTGCCTTCTTGAAAAAAAGCTCAGCAGCTTGATAACAAAGATTTTCTTTTCCTGAAGGGATTTTAGGATTATCGGACCAGATTATGATTTCCTGCTTGAGAGGTCTGAAAACAAGTCTGTCATATAAGGTTACTGACTGCATAATCGACTCGATCTCGTGATAACCGTCGTTCCGCTTTCCCAGCACATCTAAATAGAGGTTGACCTTAGCCGCTGCTTTAACGGTTAGCTGTTCCTTCATTGGTTTTATTAGTTCCCCCACCTCTTTGAGAATCTAGCCTCTTCTCTTTTTAAACTGGTTGGTTATTCTATTCGCATATATTTCCTTCTTTTCATAAGATAAAAAAATAGGAGCAACTGTCAAGAGTGACTCGCTGTAGTTTCAGGAGAAAGTTCAAGCTTGACACAGGATAGGGTATATGATAGTTTAAAAAAAACGAAAATAAATGGAACCGCAAGGCAGCCTTCTTAGAGTTTTAAAAAATCGGAATTTTTTGGCTCTTTGGATAGGACAAATCATTTCCCAGTTTGGGGACCGTCTAGCTCAGATGGCCCTCATAGGCTTGTATTTAAAACAAACAGCGGGGATCTCTCTTTCCCATTCTGTCCCGGTAATGCGAAATCTCTTTTTTTTTTCCACTCTCCCCATATTACTTTTTAGTCCTCTGGCTGGAGTTTATGTGGATAGATGGAGTCGTAAAAAAACTCTCATCGCGGCTGATCTTCTGCGAGCTGGTTTGATTTTACTTATCCCTCTTCTGGCAGGCTATACCGACGGCATGTGGTCCATTTATGGGGTTATATTCCTGGTATTTACCGTAACCTGTTTCTTTTCTCCTGCTAAATCGGCAATTATCCCCAATCTAGTCAAAAAGAGAGAGCTTCTCGCTGCCAATTCTCTCTCCAACATTACCCGCTTGATAGCTATGATCGGAGGAGTCACAGCAGGGGGGATAATAGTAGCCTGGACAGGAACGAAGATGAGCTTTTATCTTGATTCTCTTAGTTTTCTTCTTTCTGGGGTGGCTATACTTGCTATCAGGATTAAAGAAGATCCTCCTCCGGAAGAAAGCAAAGTCGGAATTGGAAGAGTGGCCAAAGAGCTCGTGGCGGGATTAAATTTCATCAGAAAGAAAAAAAGAGTTAAATTTGTTGCGACAAGTTTATTTATCCTCATGGGAGCCAGTGGTATTGGGTATCTCCTAGTTACAGTTTTTGTCACTAAGGCTCTAAATTTAGGAACTATTGGCCTGAGTGTGCTTGCTACCTTCCTTGGAATAGGAATGCTAGCCGGATCTCTCATTTACGGACATTTTGGAGAGCAAATTGAACGAGAAAAAGTTATTGTGGGGGGAACCCTCGTCTGTGGAGTCTGTGCTGTTCTTCTAGGAGGAAGCAAGTCTCTTTTCTTGTTGTCCTTGGGAGTAAGTATTATCGGATTTATTGCCTCTCCTATTATGATAGCCGCTTACACCTTGACTCAAGAGCTAACCCCGGATAGAATTCGAGGTAGAGTTTTCTCTGCCCTAGAGGTAATAATTAACTCGTCTTTTCTATTTTTTATCTGGGTAGCCGGCGTATTAGGTGCATGGCTACCTATTCAGAGTATCTTCTACCTCACCGGAGTAGGGCTGCTAGTGTATGGTAGCAAGACCCTAGTGTTAAGATATACTAAAGAGTGAGCACAAGGTGTGGGTTTATCTCTTGTACAAAGTGGGAGAGTTCTTTTCCTGTTTTTTACCTTCGTCGTTGGCTTACTGGGTAGCTAAGAGATTGGCGGATCTTTGTTTCCTGATCCCCATCGGTAAATACAGATCGTATAAAAAAGCAGTGGTTCACAACGTTTGCTTGGTTCTGGGTAAAGATAAGAAGGATCCTCTGGTGAGAGAAACTGCCCTTGGTGTTTACCGTAATTTTGCTAAATATCTACGGGAGTTTCTTTGGCTACCTGGATTAGATCAAAACAGATGTTTTGGCATGGTTACGCCTCTCGGGGCCGAAAATCTTGATTGTGCTCTCTCTAAAAAAAAAGGAGTGATACTATTGTCAATCCATTTTGGTAATTGGGAATGGGGTGGGCTCAGCTTAGCTCTGTCCGGATATAAGGTAAATTTTCTGGTAAGGCCCCACGAGAACAAGCGCACAGATAGGCTCTTTAACCACATACGTGAAAAAAAGAGGATAAAAGTTATTCCCTTGACTAGATTAAAAGAGGGAATAAAAGTTTTAAAAAGAAACGAGATTCTGGCCATACTTGCTGATGAAAATTTAGAGCAGACAATGAAAGCAAAACTTTTTAGTCAGGAGGTTGATATTCCCGCAGGACCATTCAGATTGGCTCGAAGGACCAAGGCTGTGATTACCCCTGCTTTTATCGTCAGGAACAGATGGGATGGGAGACAAAGGGGAATTGTTGAAGCTCCTTTAGAGGTAAAGAAAGGTGAGAGTGAGGAAAAGGATCTACAAGAAGCCGTAAACAGTTTTATTCAAATTGTAGAGGACTATCTTCGTTACTATCCTGACCACTGGCTTCTCTTGGAACCTAAGGGAGAATTCAAGAAATGAAAGTTCTGCTTTTGTATATATCGGCTGTTTCTGGCCATAGGCAGGCTGCGGAAGCCGTTAAACAGGCTTTTATGAAATTTTATCCAGAAGTGGAAGTACGGGGAGAGAACCTGTTTCAGTACGGAAATCGCCTCTTAAGGGCCTTATTGGATAGTCTCTATTATGCCATAATTACTCTCGCACCCTGGTTTTGGGATTTTATTTGGGATAGCCAAGAGGTGTACTGGTCAACCTATGCTTTAAGGAATTTTTTATATCGCACGAATTACCTACGATTATACAGAGAGGTCATTCTTCCTTTTGATCCTCAAGCTGTCATATGTACTCATAGCATAGCCTGCGCTCTTTCTTCTATCATAAAGAAAAAGAAGTGTTTAGATTATTTGTTGGCTGCTGTTCCTACCGACTTTTGCCTTCATCCTTACTGGTTCTATAACGAGGTTGATGTATATTTCTTGCCTCACGAGACATTAAAGGAAAATCTAGTAGAAAGAGGAATCCCTCTAAATAAGATCCGAATTACTGGCATTCCTATTTCTCCTAATATCTCTAGATCTAAAAGTAGGAAAAACTTAAAGAAAAAATGGGGGATAAAAGAGGATCTGTTCACTGTCCTTTTGATGGGAGGAGGACAGGGAATGGGATCGCTCAAGGAGATTGTGCTTGGTTTAGCCAGCTCACATCTTCCTATTCAACTTCTAGTAGTGACGGGAATAAATCGGAGATTAAGAAATAAGTTTCGAAGGATGCAATCTAAGTTGGACTTACCTTTAAAAGTTTTTGGATACACGCGAGAAGTCGATGAGTTAATGGAAATATCAGACCTACTAATTAGTAAGCCAGGAGGACTCACTACTGCAGAAGCTCTGGCCAAACGTTTACCCTTGGGAATTGTCGATTCTCTGGCCGGACAGGAAAGGAGAAACAAGGAACTTCTTTTAGAAAAGGGACTTGCTTTTGAATTAAAGAATAAGGAGGATATAGTTGGCTTAATTGGCCATCTTTTGAACGACTCTTCTTATCTGAAGGAATGGCAGAGGCATATAAAAGACTTTGCCTGCCCGCAATCTGCACAACAAATCGCTCAAAAAGTAATGAGTTTGGTAAAAGAAAAATGAACTCGGACTATTTTACTATACCTACCAAAGACACCCGTTATGCCTACACCACGGGAAGAATAAGAGGTTTGGAAGTTCGTCTTTTAAGAGAGGCTGATTTTTCTCGAATGAAACAAGCCGGTGGAGTAGGAGAAATTTTGCAAATCCTGGGTAAACTTTTCCCCTATTCTGAGTCAATGAAGAAAGTTCAAAAAGAGGAGGACTTTGAGGTAGGGCTAGAAGAAGAGTCAAGAAGAACTTATGCAGAGCTACGAAGCTTTTGTCCTGAGCCAGATCTGACAGACTTATTTTGGCTGGAGAATGATTTCCACAACCTAAAAATCTTGCTAAAGATACACTTCCAGGAAAAATTATCCCAGGCAGTTTCATCATCTGCACCCCCGGCTTTATCTCAAGCAGGAACACAAGCTGTGGAAACCCTTAAAGAGGCAATAGAAAAAGAGAATTTTGCTGTTCTTTCCTCTGAGGTCGCAAATCTACTGGAGGAAATTTTTCCCTTAATAGAAGGAAACTCTCACCCACAGTTTTTGGACAATCTTTTAGATAAACGCTTCTTTCAATGGCTGCTTTCAAAGGTTAAAGAATACTCTGACCCTTTTCTTAGGAAACTGATCCAACTCCAGATTGATAGTTTCAACATAAAGACATTTTTCAGAATTCAATTCTTGGGTAAAGAAAGAGAATTACTGAAAGATTTTTTGATGGAGGGAGGAGGTTTGGATAAAGATTATTTACTCAGATTAGCCTATCAACCAAAGGAATCGCAAATCCTGGAGTTTCCGGGTGGGGAGTTCAGAGAGGCAGTGGCGGCAGCTTTTGAGGAGTGGGACAAAAAACGGTCTTTTTTTGGTCTGGATAGATACTTGGACAAGCTCATTTTAAAACACACTGGGCGAGGCTTTTACATAACTTTTGGAAGAGAACCTTTGGTTAATTATATATTTCTTAAAAAACGGGAGCTAAAACGCCTCAGAGTAATCTTGCGGGAAAAGTTAGCCGGAGTATCTACCGAGAGAGCGGCCGAACAAATAATCGGCTCGAGCTAGGTTGTCAGTAACGTGCTCTATAATTCGGGCATCTGGTGACATTGGGACGATCACGGTCATTGCAGCTGCGGTAATCATGTACACAACTATCACATAGATATGAATTACCTCCTAAAAAGTTGGTTATTTTTACTACAAACTTCCGCCAGAGGGTTTTGCTGGTCATATTATTTCCTCATGCGTATCTGGAAGTTGTCCGAAATCAGCAAAGCTGATTTCTCTAACTCTGTCATATTGTCTATATTTGTCAAATAGAACCGGGTTTGAGAGGTGACTCTATGTCCAAAATAGCAATCATTGCTGATAAACAAACCTGTCTTCCTTTTTCCGGGATAGGGATAAATGCTGTTATTTGCCAGATTTCCGAAGAGGCGGGAAGGATTATTCGTAAGCTATCTGAGGAAGGTCATCAGGTCATTTTTATCTCTGAATCCTTAGCTGCTGACTGCCTGGAAGTGATCGAAGAGATTAGTGAACAAAAAACTTCCCTGACCATCACAATAGTCCCGGATTTTACGAGAGAGTTTTCTGGAGTGGCCGAGAAAAGACTAAAAAATCTGATAAAGAAAGCAGTAGGTATGGAGTTACCTGAGTGAAGACAAGAATATCTCGGGACTCTTCCCCTCGATACGGGTATAAACCTTCTAAATACTTTCTTGGTGCTATCAAGATCTTTAAATAAAGGTGAAATTGTTTGAATAAAAAAGAGGTGGTGGCTATATTCAAGGAAAAGAGGGCTTTGCTAGAAGGCCATTTTGAACTTTCCTCAGGTTTACACAGCGCAAAATATCTTCAAGCTGCCTTGGTCCTTCAATATCCTTGGTTAGCTACCAGGTTATGTACGTATTTAGCCCAATTTTTTATGAATAAAGGTGTTCAGGTAGTCATAAGTCCAGCTCTAGGAGGAATTGTGGTAGGTCAAAAGGTAGCTGAAGCGTTGGAAGCACGGGCTATCTTTGCTGAGAAAAATAAGGGAAAATTCATCTTGCGAAGAGGATTTAGAATAAATCCAGAAGAAAAGGTACTGGTAGTGGAGGATGTGATTACTACGGGTGGCTCGGTCAAGGAGATTATAAAGGTGGTAGAGGAAAGTAAAGGAGAAGTCGTGGGGGCGGGGTGTTTAATTAACCGAAGCTGCAATAAAATAGCCTTTATGACTAAAAGATTGATCAAAATTCAGCCAAAGAGTCTGTTAAGCTTGAAAATAAAGACTCATTCTCAAGCTAGATGTCCTTTATGTAAAAAAGAAGTATCGTTAATTAGACCGGGTAGCGAAAGTATTAGGCAGCAAAAGTGAAGAAAGAACTCGTGTACAGAGAGCTAATTACACCAAGGGATCTATTTTCTTTTCAAGTAGAGATTAAGGAAAGCAATCTTTTCGTTTTAGCTAGCAGGAAACTACCCAAACAGACCGAAGAGGCATTGGTCTGGTGTCGGAAGGATATAGAACAGTATATCTATCGAAATCCCATCTTCAGAACTACCTTCAAACCTTTTCCACTTGAAGAGGGGATGCCACCTATTGTGAGAACTATGGCTGAAGCAGGCCGTGAGGCCGGAGTAGGGCCAATGGCTGCGGTAGCCGGGGCGATAGCAGGGTTTGTGGGGAAGGAACTTTTGAACTATTGTGATCAGGTGATAGTAGAAAATGGGGGGGACATATTCATGAAAGTGAAGAGAAGAAGAATAGTAGGAATCTATGCTGGAGATTCACCGCTTTCAAAAAGAATCGCCCTCCAGATTGAACCTCAGGACACTCCTTTAGGTATCTGCTGTTCGGCGGGAACTTTTGGTCGCTCCCAGAGCCTGGGAGTAGCAGATGCAGTAATTATTCTTTCTCCTTTCACTGCTTTAGCCGATGCAGTTGCTACCGCCGTAGGTAATCTGGTAAAAGATGAGGCAGGCATCCAAAAAGGCCTGGAATTTGTTCGGAAGATACCCTTTATCCGGGGCGGGGTAATCGTAAAGGAGAAAAAAATGGGAGCATGGGGCAGACTGAGAATATTGAGAGGAGTTCACTAGATGTATGATTATTTAAAGCAGATGTGGTCTTCGATTAGGGCAAAAATGAGTAGGATGAGTAGGAAAAGGATCATTCTTGGTGTCTTATTGGTAGCTGTGGTAATTGCTTGCTTGGCAGCAGTATTTACTTTCCAGGCTCACGTTAACAAAATCACCCAGAAAAATTTTCGACTAGCCATTTCTTACTATCAACAGGCTCAAAATAGCGAAAAAGAAGAAGAGAGGTTTGACAGATTGAAAAAGGCAAAGGCCTCCTATGAAGATATTCTATCCAATTTTTGGGTTAAGAATAAAAAAGAGGTTCTCTTCTATTTGGGTAATTGCCTTTATTCTTTAGGAGAATACGAGAAAGCTACCAAGGTTTTAAAGAAATTCGAGAATAAATATGCAGATGACTATTTTGCGCCCTGGGTCCTCATAAAGTTAGCCTCTAGCTATGAGCAATCCAGGAATTATAAGGAGGCTATCAAGAGTTACCAGAAATTCCTGGAGAAATATCCTGAAAATTCACTAGCTCCCCAGGTTCTTCTGGGATTAGCTAGGTGCCAGCAGTTGCAAGGAGACAAGGATAAGGCGCTAAAAACCTATGAGGAACTTCTCTCTCGCTATCCTTTATCAGAGAAAAGAAGTATGGCAGAGGCACAGATTCAGCGAATAAAAACTGAGAAATCTCGCTAGGTTGACAAATTGCCTTTTGTCTCTAAAATCAGACAATAAAATCTTAGGTAAAAAGAGGAGCAAATGGTTTCTGACAAAAGGAGAAAAAAATCCAAAATTGCCAGACACAAAAGGAAAAAAAGACATCGGGCCGATCGACACAAAAATAAGTGAGGCTCATACTGACCGTCCGGGCATATTTATTAAACAGACTTATTTGGTGTTGAGTCTCTTTTCTTTAACTGGGTAGGAGGTTTCCCTCAAATTGGGATGAGGGGCTAATTGATCATGAGGATACCACCACAGAAAGAAAGGTTGTCTGGGAAAAAGAGAGATGGCTAAATTAATTAATAAGAATGTGCGGGCCCGTTTTGCTCCCAGTCCTACGGGAAGACTGCATGTTGGGGGAGCAAGGACGGCTCTCTTTAATTGGTTGTTTGCCAGACAAAATGGGGGCAAATTTATCCTCCGTATCGAGGATACTGACATTGTCCGTTCCACCAAAGATTTTTCTCAATCCGTGATTAAAGATCTCAAATGGCTCGGATTAGACTGGGACGAAGGACCCGATATTGGTGGAAATTACGGCCCTTATTTCCAGTCCCGGAGAATCGAGATCTATAAAAACTATGCTTCGGCGCTTTTAAAAAAAAGAAAGGCATATTTCTGTTATTGTACTCTTGAGGAACTCGAACAACGCAAGAAGAAAATGCACGAAAAAGGTATGCTTCCTAAGTATAATTGCCGTTGTCGAAACTTAACACTTGGTGAGAGAAAAGAATTTGAACGTGAGGGAAGGTCTCCCACCGTAAGATTCAGAGTATCCGGGGAAGGCGCTATCTACGTGGAGGATCTGTTAAGGGGTAAGGTGAGCTTTGAGACTAAAATGCTGGGTGATTTCATCATATTAAAGTCCAATGGAACACCCACTTTCAATTTTGCTAATGTAATTGATGATGCTCTGATGAAAATGACCCATGTAATAAGGGGTGACGACCATCTTTCTAATACTCCTCGACAGGTGCTACTTTACGAGGCTTTGAGTTTTAAGATTCCGCAATACGCTCATATACCGATGATTTTAGGTAGAGATGGGACCAAGTTAAGCAAAAGACACGGTGCAACTTCCATCGCTGATTATAGAGAAAAAGGGTACCTTCCCTGGACCATGATAAATTACTTGGCTCTTTTAGGGTGGTCTACCCAAGAGAGTCAACAGTTCTTTAACCAGGAGGAGCTTATCCGAAGTTTCAGTCTGGAAAGAGTGGGAAAGAGTGCAACTGTCTTTGATCCCAGGAAACTTGAATGGATGAACGGAGAATATATCAGAAAGTTGAAACCGAACCAGCTGGTAGATCTTTTGATTCCTTATCTTAGAAGAGAAAACTGGGTAACAAAAAGGATAGATCCTCTTACCCGGAAAAAAATCTTAAAAGTGACAGAGCTTGAACAAGAAAGAGTTAAGGTTCTGTCTCAAATCACTAATCTGGCTGACTTTTTTTTTAAATCCGATTTTGAATATGATCGGACTTCGGTAGAGAAAAGACTGAAGAAGGATTATGTTCCTCCTCTACTGAAAAAGATGAGGAAAAGAATTGCGGGTCTTTCCCTTTTCAACGAGAAAAATCTAGAAAGACTGATTCGAGATTTAGCCAGTGAGTTTTCTCTTTCCCCAGGAGAGGCATTTCACCCTCTTAGGGTTGCCTTGACTGGAAAGATGAAGGGACCAGGTTTATTTGAACTGGCAGTATTGTTAGGAAAAAATGAGGTTCTAAGAAGGATCGATAGAGCGGTAGAGATGTTAAAAAAACAGCGAAATAAGGGTGGGGGATCGGCTAGTGGTAGGCCACGAGACTCTGGATCTCGCAGCGGAGGTTCGAATCCTCCTCCCCCAGCCAATTTTTTCGGAAGAGAATAGAAGCTATGAAAACTCCGAGCACTGGAGGACACTGCAGCAAAAAGAAAAATAAGAAGGAAAACACGAATATGACCATAGTCGATTCTATTCGCCCTCCCGACTTTATCCGAAATATTGTCAGGGAAGACGTAAGGGCAAATAAAAACGATGGTCGAGTCGTGACCCGATTCCCACCAGAACCGAACGGTTATTTGCATATTGGACACGCCAAGTCCATTTGCATTAATTTTGGTATCGCCCTCGAAAACGAAGGTGGTATTTATCATTTGCGCTTCGATGATACCAATCCAAGCAAGGAAGATATTGAATACATTGAATCCATCAAATCAGACATTCGATGGCTGGGATTTGATTGGGGCAAGCATCTTTACTACGCATCTGACTACTTTGGGAAGCTGTACCAGTACGCTGTGCAGTTAATTAAAGATGGGAAGGCGTACGTTTGCAGCTTGAGCACAGAGGAAATCAGAGGGTACCGCGGCACCTTGACTGAGCCTGGCAAGAACAGTCCGTATCGAACTCGTTCCCTCGAGGAAAACTTGGACTTGTTCGAGCGGATGCGGGCAGGAGAATTCGAGGATGGCTCTCACGTGCTTCGAGCAAAAATTGATATGACCTCTCCAAATTTGAATATGCGGGATCCTGTCCTCTATCGCATTCGACATGAATCGCATCACAGAACTCATGACAAATGGTGCATTTATCCTACATACGATTTTGCCCATTGTCTCTCGGATTCCATCGAAGGCATCACACATTCCATTTGTACGCTGGAATTTGAGAATAATCGCCCGTTGTACGACTGGATACTTAACGAATTGAACGTTGATTGTCATCCACAGCAAATCGAGTTCGCTCGTCTTAATCTCAGTTACACCGTTATGAGTAAAAGAAAGCTTCTGGAGTTGGTAGAACAAGGGTATGTGAGCGGATGGGACGATCCAAGGATGCCTACAATATCGGGTTTGCGCAGACGCGGCTACACACCAGAGGCGATCCGTAACTTTTGTGAACGTATTGGAGTAGCTAAGAGTAATAGCATCGTCGATATCGCACTGCTCGAGCACTGCATCCGCGAAGATTTGAACCTGCGGGCCCCGAGGGTTATGGCGGTGCTATATCCACTTCGGGTGGTCATAGACAATTATCCAGAAGGCCGAGTGGAAGAGTTAGATGCCCAGAATAATCCGGAGGATCCAGGTATGGGAACGCGGAAGATTCCTTTTTCACGTGTAGTGTACATTGAACAAGATGATTTTCGTGAAAATCCACCGAAAAAGTTTTTCCGTTTGGCCCCGGGTTGTGAGGTACGGCTAAAACACGCATATTATATCAAATGTGTACGGGTAATTAAGGATGAGGGAACCGGAAAAGTGATTGAGCTGCACTGCAGGTATGATCCAGCAACACGAGGTGGCTGGTCCTCAGATGGGCGCAAGGTGAGGGGAACGCTACACTGGGTTTCGGCGGCTCACGCTCTCGAAGCTGAAGTGCGCCTCTACGATCATCTCTTTATAAAAGCAAACCCCTACGATGTAAAGGATGGTTCTGATTTCAAAACTAATCTAAATCCAAATTCGTTGGAGAAGCTCACTTCATGCCGGATGGAACCAGGTCTAGCCGGTGCAAGGCCGGGAAGTAGGTACCAGTTCTTAAGACAGGGCTATTTCTGCGTCGATTCGGTTGATTCACGCGAGGGAGCGCCAGTATTCAATCGGATAGTACCGTTGCGTGATTCATGGGCTAAGATCGAGAAGGCGCAAGAAAGGGGGTCCTTTTCACCAACCATCCCACGAAGTCTACATTCTTGACGGGGGATGGTACGAGGAGCACTCAGTTATGAGGACCAGGTATGACGTTTTTGGGATTGGATCTCCATTGATGGATCTTCTGGTAGAAGCCAAGGACCACGATTTGAAGCAACTTGGGCTGACGAAGGGCTGCTTCCATTCGATTAGCGAGGAGGACTCCCAAAGACTCCTCTCTCGGATACCGCCAGAAGCAGTGACCATGTGTGCGGGAGGAAGTGCCGCGAATACACTATACGGAGTAGCGATGCTTGGCGGAAATGTCATTTTTTGTGGGAGAGTAGGTAGTGATTCTCGTGGCGAGAGCTATCAGCAAGAGATGTTAGCAGGCGGGGTGAATGCACGGCTCGCTAGGTCACGAGGACTCACTGGCCAAGCGATAACCTTAGTGACTCCGGACGGGGAGAGGACGTTTGCCGTTCACCTAGGCGCAGCATTGGACCTGGAAGAACAGGACATTGTTCTTGAGGAACTTCAGCAGAGCAGAATACTGCATGTTGAGGGATACCTCCTTGAGGATCGCCGGCTGAAGAAAACCGCGCTGTACGCAATGCAGTTTGCCAAGGAGCATGGGGTGAGGATCAGTATCGACCTGGGTGACCCAGGCGTAGTGCGGAGGAATAAGATTGCTATTACCGAAATACTTGAGAAATACGGAGATCTCGTGTTTGCAAACGAGGAGGAAGCTAAAGAACTGGTTGGTCTGGACGCTCGAGAGGCGCTCCAGAGCATCGCCGAACTGGTCGAAATAGCGGTGATCAAGGTCGGCACAAACGGTTCCTACATAAGGGATCGCAATGGCACCTACGAGATTCCGAGCTATGAGGCAAAGGTGATAGATACCACTGGGGCAGGGGATCTGTTTGCGGCAGGCGTGCTTTATGGAACATGCTGCGAGTGCAATCTGGCAATCTCGGGTCGTATCGGCAGTTACTTTGCAGCAAGAGTTGTCGAAAGACTCGGAGCACGGGTAGCTCGCATTGACCGAGCTGAGCTCCAGCGCCTCATGGCTAAAGGCCGCTCTCTCCCTTCTTCTCCGGATAGCGCGCCCAGGTAGAGAAAGCCTTTGGTGGAGTGGTAAAGTTCACTGGCATTGCAAGAGCGCGGAACCTTGACTTTTCATAGTAGACCTATTATACTGCGGCCATCTGGTAAGCGTGAGGAGGTCCTTTGTAACTAGGTTGTGATCGCCTTCCTCCAAAATACATGCAGATAGACCGAAATAGCCCCTCCAAGGCAAAAAGTCGAAACTCTTTGCAAGTGCTCCTCTTGGACGGAAGAATAGGGTGGAAGGCCAGAGGGGTAAGTCTCGGGGTGAGATGCAAATTCTTGCCCAGCCACATGTCACTGTGTGAATCTTTGGAGCCATGAGGCCTGGCGCCATCGTCTAGGGGTTAGGACAGATGGTTCTCAGCCATCAGACCGGGGTTCGAATCCCCGTGGCGCTACTAATTTTATTTAATATGAGGGGATTGGATATGAAGACTTATATACCTAAAGCGGCAGAGATTGAAAAAAAGTGGTATTTAGTGGATGCAAACGATAAGATTCTGGGAAGACTAGCCACTGAGATAGCTAAAGTTTTATCCGGCAAAAATAAACCAATCTATACACCCCATCTGGATGTGGGTGATTTTGTAGTGGTAATAAACGCAGGGAAAGTAAAAGTAACCGGAGGTAAGGAGCAAAAAAAGATCTATTATCATTATTCTGGATATCCAGGAGGGATGAAGGAGAGAACTTACCAGCAAGTTCTGGATAAAAGACCAGAAATGATTATTCGCCATGCTGTAAGAGGGATGCTCCCTAAAAGTAAACTGGGTAGGAAAATGTTCAAAAAACTTAAGGTCTATCCAGGAGAAAAACATCCGCATCAAGCTCAACAGCCTGAGAGATTGGAACTATAAGATGACCGTGTCACTAAGAGAAAAGATAGCAGAAGCTAAAAAGTTCATTGAGAGTCGAAGCAAGGTTAAACCTAAAATAGGGATAATTGTAGGCACAGGATTAGGAACTTTAGCCAAGGAGATAGAGATTAAAGCGATAGTTCCCTATAGTGATATTCCTCATTTTGCTGTCTCTACCGCTCCTGGTCATGAGGGAAATCTAATCCTGGGCAAACTCAGTGGTAAAATGATAATGGCCATGCAGGGAAGATTTCACCTATATGAGGGCTATTCCCTCGAAGAAATTACTTTTCCCATCCGGATAATGAAGGAAATGGGAGTAGAGCTTTTGATCGAATCTAATGTTGTTGGAGGAATGAATCCTAACTTCAAAGCTGGTGATCTAATGATTATTACTGACCACATTAACTTGACCGGAAATAATCCTCTTATTGGACCTAACGATGAGAGGTTAGGTCCCCGCTTTCCCGATATGTCAGAGCCTTACGATAAAAAGTTAATTGAACTTACTAAAAGGATAGCTATCGAGGAGAAAATTGGTGTTCACCAAGGAGTTTATGTTGGATTGACCGGACCAAATTTTGAAACCCCAGCCGAATACAGGTTTTTACGCCTTATTGGAGCTGATGCTGTCGGTATGTCCACCGTCTGCGAAGTCATTGTGGCACGACACAGTGGTCTGCGAGTGTTAGGTATGAGTTGTATTACCGATGAGTGTATACCGGATAGATTGGAACCGGTCAATTTTCGTAAACTCATCCAAGTAGCCCAAAAAGTAGAACCAAACCTGGCCAGGCTGGTCAAAAGGCTGCTAAGGGAAATTTAAATGAACTATAGTAGGACTCTTAATCTTCCTACCACAGCTTTTCCCATGCGGGCAGGTCTTGCCCAAAAAGAGGTAGAAATTCTTCGTTTTTGGGATAAAGAAAAAATCTACCCCAAGATAAGGAAAAAGAAGAAGGGGCTGCCCAACTACACGCTTCATGACGGTCCTCCTTATGCCAATGGAGACATACATCTGGGACAGGTTCTTAACAAAATACTCAAGGATGTAGTTGTTAAATATAAAACTATGCGAGGTTTTGATGCTCCCTTTGTACCAGGCTGGGACTGTCATGGTCTTCCCGTAGAACATCAGTTGTTTAGGAAACTAGGTATAAACAAGAATGAAATCTCCCAATTGGAGTTCAGGAGAAAGGCAAGAGAGTATGCTACCCATTTTGTCCACAAACAAAGAGAAGAGTTCAAGAGATTAGGAATCTTTGGTAGGTGGGAAAATCCCTATCTGACCATGGATCCTAAATATGAGGCTGAGATCGTCAAGATTTTCGGGATTATCTTTCAAAAAGGTTACATTTATAGGGGACTAAAGCCCATTCATTGGTGCTTTAACTGCCAGACAGCTTTGGCTGAGGCAGAGATTGAATATAAAGAAAGAGAGTCTTCTTCTGTGTGGGTTAAATTTGAGATAGCCGATAGACTTCGGTTCTCACCATCCGGTCTGAGAGTGTATCTCTTGATCTGGACGACCACTCCCTGGACTCTGCCCGCAAATCTGGGGATAGCTCTTCACCCTGATCTTTCCTACTGTTTTGCTCAGGTAAAAGACGAGGTTTTCATCCTCGCCAAGGATCTGGTAGAAAGAGTTAGCAAAGAGACTGGAATAGATGAGATAAAGCTGTTGCGGACAGTAAAAGGAAAGGAGCTTGAGGGAATAAGATATAGTCATCCCTTCTTGCCGAGGAAGTCGGAAATCCTCCTGGCAGATTTTGTAACTCTGCAGGAAGGAACAGGATGTGTACATGTTGCTCCCGGACACGGTGAGGAGGACTATGAGCTTGGTCGAAGGCATAATCTGCCAATTCTCTCCCCTGTTGATGATGAAGGCAAATTTACCTCAGAGGTGGAAGAGCTAGAAGGAACGAGTATTTTTGCAGCAAACCCCTTAATTATAAAAAGACTAAAGCGGGATGGTTATCTATTATTTGATGGGACAATTTGGCATTCCTACCCTCACTGTTGGAGGTGTGGGTCTCCCCTGATTTTTCGTGCTACTCCCCAGTGGTTTTTGAATGTGGATGAGCACAATTTGAGAAACAGATCTTCGCAAGCTGTGCTTAAGAAAGTGAAATGGGTTCCTCATCAGAGCAGAATGAGAATCAAGAGCATGCTAGAAGAAAGACCGGACTGGTGTCTTTCGCGCCAGAGATATTGGGGAGTAGGGATTCCCGTGGTCTACTGCCAGGGGTGTGGCGAGGCCATAATAGATAAGAAAATCATCAGTAATATTGAGGCCTTGACAGCTAAAGAAGGTTCCGATGCCTGGTTTAAAAAGAGAGTAGAAGAGATACTTCCGCCAGGATTTAAGTGTCCTAAATGCGGAGAAGATGAGTTTAGAAAAGAAGAAGATATTGTGGATGTGTGGTTTGAGTCCGGAGTATCGCATGAGGCATCTGTTGAGAGAGAGGAATCTCTGCGGGATCCGGCTGACCTTTATTTAGAGGGATCGGATCAGCACCGAGGCTGGTTTCAAAGCTCCCTTCTTACCTCTATGGCTCTTAAAGGAAGAGCTCCCTATCGAAAGGTTTTCACTCATGGATTCGTAGTGGATTCTCAAGGGAGAAAGATGTCCAAATCCCGGGGTAATGTGGTGGATCCTCAAAAAATAGTAGAGGACAAAGGCGCTGATATCTTGAGACTCTGGGTATGTTTACAGGACTACACCCAGGATGTTAGAATTTCTGATGAGATACTAAATTACTCAGTAGAAGTATATCGAAGGATAAGGAATACTTTCCGATTCCTTCTGGGAAACCTCTATGACTTTTATCCTATTGAAGATACTCTCCCTCTTAAGGAGATGAGAGAAATAGACAGGTGGATACTTTCTCGCCTTCAATCTATAGTTAAACTCACCATAGTGAGCTTTGAGGCATTTAGATTCTACGAAGCTGTTCATCTAATCCATAATTTTGCCGAGCATGATTTGAGTTCTTTCTATTTTGATGTACTGAAGGATAGGCTTTATACCTTTTCCGCTAAATCGGAAGCAAGGAGATCCGCTCAAACAGCACTGTGGTGCCTGCTTTTAAATTTGACTCACCTAATGGCACCTATTCTCTCTTTTACTTCGGAAGAGACATGGGGACATATTAAGAAAAAAGGGTTAAGAACCAAAGGAATAACCTCTAAAAAACAGAAAGAAGAATTGAAAAATAACCCACCTGAGAGTATCTTCTTATCGACCTGGCCAAAAAAAAATGCGGAAATGGTGAATGAGGATTTAGAAAAAAAGTGGCAGCAAATACTAAAGGTTAGAAGCAAAGCACTAAAAAAATTGGAGGAAGCTAGAGAAGCGAAAAAAATTGCTTCTTCCCTTGAAACTGGCATTCTCATACACGGCCCTACCTCTCTCATCTCGCTGTTAGAGAGTTTAGGGGATGGATTAAAGGAGGTCTTTATAGTTTCGGAAGTTAAGCTAAAAGTTGCCCCGGAGATCAAGATCAAAGTAAAAAGAGCAGGGGGGAGAAAGTGTGAGCGGTGCTGGAATTATAGCCTCCGCGTGGGAGAAGATAAAAAACACCCCAACCTCTGTGAAAGATGCTTGAAAGTAGTTGCTAGCCTTACAAAAGAGTCTCTATGATTCTGTTTCTCGTGGCCTGTCTTGTCTTTGTAACTGATTGGATAAGTAAACTGTGGGTCAGACAGAATTTTCCTCCGGGTATATCCATACCCTTAATTGAAGATTTCCTTTACTTGACTTGGCTTGAGAATTCAGGTTTTTTTTTCGGTCTGGTTTCCCTCAAGAAATCTTGGTCCATACCTGCCAATTTGTTGGTAATTCTTTGTCTAATAGTTCTGGGGAGTAGGATCTCACAAAAAAATGGGTGGACTAGGATTGGCTTAGGTTTAATGATAGGAGGGGCGGGGGGAAATTTTTGGGATCGGGTGGGGGATGGACGAGTAACAGATTTTTTGGATTTTCGTCTTTGGCCTGTCTTCAACCTCGCTGATGCAGCGATTTGTGCAGGAGTAGCTATCTTTATCCTGGCATTCCTGATGCCAATTTGCCAAGATGCATCCGACTCTTTTTAAAGTGGGTCCGTTTGTTATTCATACTTATGGAGTTTTTGTGGCCTTAGGATTTTTACTTGGCCTTAGCTTATTCTTGTACGCAGCTCGAAAAAAAAATCTAGAAGAGGGAAAGATACTCAGTCTTTCTCTCTGGGTGGTAGCATCAGGCATTATTGGGGCAAGGATATTCTATATATTAGATCAGCTTGATTGGTATCTCGAACATCCACAGGACATACTAAAGGTTTGGCAAGGAGGATTGGTTTTTTACGGAGGACTCCTTTTTTCTCTCATTGTCGCTCTTTATTTTACTCATCGCCATCGTCTCTCTTTCTGGGAGATTGCTGATATATCTGCTCCTCCACTAGCCCTAGGTATAAGTATTGGTAGAATCGGTTGTTTTTTCAATGGTTGCTGCTATGGAAAGCCCTGGAAATGGGGCCTGATTTTTTCTCCCGATTCCCCTGCCGGCAGAGTTTCCGCCAATCAACCTTTATTTCCTACTCAGCTTATATCTTCGGCGAATCTTCTGATAATTTTTTTCATCTTAGTTATCTTAAGAAGACGCAAAGATTTTACTCAGCATATTTTTTTATGGTTTTTGGTTCTTTATTCAGCTCATCGTTTTGTAATTGAGTTTATTAGAGCAGACTATCCAAAAGTCCTTCTTCATTTGACGATTCCTCAATTCATGAGTGTAATACTAGGGATTTCTTCTCTTATGCTGATGATTAGTAAAAGAAGAGATGGTTAAGACCTCAGGTATTCAGCAGTTTTTGGTGCAGGAAGAGAAAAGGATCAGACTAGATCTTTTTTTAAAAAAACAGATGCCCTGTTTTTCCCGTTCCTTCATTCAAAGCTTAATCAGAAAAGGGAAGATTTTTGTGAACAAAGAGCCTAGCAAACAGGCTTATCTGGTGGAAAAAGGGGACAGAATCGAGGTTAATATCCCATCATTCGGCCAGCCAATTCCAGTCCCAGAACCTATCCCCTTAAGCATTCTCTGGGAAGATCGTAGCCTCCTAGTGATAAATAAACCAGCCGGAATGCTGGTTCATCCAGTGTCTTCTGGACAGGGAGGTACTCTGGTTAATGCTCTTCTTGCTCATGGTAATCATCTATCTAAGGTTGGTGGCATCTTACGCCCAGGGATTGTACATCGTCTGGATAAAGATACCTCCGGAGCGATGGTGGTAGCTAAGGATGACCCCACTCATCTGGCTCTGGCTGCACAGTTTCGAAAGCGAATAGTGAGGAAAACCTATCTAGCTCTAGTGAGAGGAAGACCTTCCCAAAATGAGGGAACCATTGAGGCAAAGATCGGGAGAAGTCCTAAAGGCGGCAAAAAAATGACCATAGAGGGTAGATATAGTCAGGAGGCAGTCACTACTTATCGGCTACTGAAGCAGTGGGAAAACTGGAGTCTCTTAGAAATACATCCTTTAACCGGCAGGACTCACCAAATTCGCCTTCACCTACATTTCATAAATTGCTTTCTACTAGGAGATGTTCTTTATGCCTCAAGAAAGGGAAAGGATTTTCCCCACAAATTGAAGAGAGCCATGCTGCACGCTAAAAGTTTAGGTTTTTTTCATCCTGGGAAAGAACAGTGGATGGAGTTTGAGGCACCCCTGCCTCAGGACATGAACGACGCCATTTGTTGTCTGGAAGATCAGTGATCATTTTTTCCTCCCAGTAGTAAATGCTCTAACAAAACGCAAACAGACAAGTGATTGACAAATTTAAGCCAGTTGATATATTAGTCAACATCTCTGGTGTTAGGGAGGATAAATTACTGGTAAGGATGAAGAAGGAAGAGCAAAGAGGATGCAGCTTATATTACCAGAGTGCTAATCAGGAGGTATAGAGGTATAGGAACTTCAGTAATTTCTCTGAATTGTTATGAAGTAAACCTCGGCAGACTAGATGTCAGAAAAAAGAGGGGAACAGGCTCGACTTGCTCGAACCGTCGAAGGGGGCATTCCGAAGGAATCGGCGAAGCCCTATTTCCCCCCTCGAATATCTTGAAAGAACCAAAAAGGAGGTCGGAATGCTCAAGGACGACATTCTAAAAAAGGTGAAGGAGATTACTAGTGAACAGCTGGGAGTGGATGAATCCCAGATTGTACTCGAGGCCAAGTTTGTAGATGATCTGGGAGCAGATTCATTGGACACAGTGGAATTAGTGATGGCTTTGGAAGAAGAATTTGATTTGGAGATTTCCGATGAAGAGGCAGAAAAACTGACCTCGGTGCAGAAGGTAGTAGATTGCATTGAGGGTCACCTTGAACAATAATAATGAGGGGTCAAAAATTAATAAGAACACTTTTTCATCTATTTATCAATTTTCGACCACTGGACCAAGG
This sequence comes from Candidatus Aerophobetes bacterium Ae_b3b, assembly GCA_005223085.1. Lineage (GTDB taxonomy): Bacteria > Aerophobota > Aerophobia > Aerophobales > AE-B3A > AE-B3B. The sequence goes on from NJBP01000021.1 coordinate 25,845, forward strand.
AGAAAGTATAGTGCGCCAAGTAGTCGTTACAGGGATGGGAGTAGTTTCTCCCATTGGTATGGGGGTCAAAAATTTTTGTAAAGCTCTTTTTCTGGGAAAAAATGGCATAGGAAAAATAACCCATTTTGATCCTTCCTCTTACCGCAGTCGCATAGCTGGTGAGGTTAAAAATTTTGATCCTTACCAGTATCTTGCACCTAAAGAAGTCAGACGAATGGATCGGTTCACTCAACTGGGAATGGTAGCAGCGGAGGAGGCTGTAAGAGAGACGGAAATAACTGGTGAGGATAATGATCCAGCCACAATAGGGGTCCTGGTAGGCTCCGGTGTGGGAGGACTCCGTACCATTGAAAGAGAACAAACGATTCTTCTGCAAAAGGGTCCCGGGCGTGTAAGCCCCTTCCTGGTTCCTATGTTAATTACCGACATTACCTCAGCTCTGATTGCTATCAAGTATGGATTTTGTGGCCCTAATTTTTCTGTCTCTACCGCCTGTGCTACGGGGAACCATTCCATAGGAGAGGCATTCAAGATTATTCAGCGGGGAGATGCGGAAATTATGATTGCCGGGGGAACTGAGGCTGCTATTACTCCTCTGGGAGTGGCTGGTTTTTGCTCAATGCGAGCTCTATCCACCAGAAATGAACATCCTGAAAAAGCTTCTCGACCCTTCGATAAGGAAAGAGATGGATTTGTAATAGGGGAAGGAGCCGGGGTTGTGGTTCTAGAAGAGTTAGATCGAGCTAGAAAAAGAAGTGCGCCTATTTGGGGAGAGATCACCGGTTTTGGCATGAGTGAGGATGCCTATCATATAACCCAGCCAGTGTCAGATGGAAGAGGGATTAGACAAGCAATGAACAAAGCACTAGAGGATGCCAAAATTTCTCCTCGGGAGGTAGACTATATAAACGCTCATGGAACCTCCACTCCCTTTAACGATAAAGTGGAGACTCAGGCCATTAAGGATGTCTTCGGAAGAAAAGCTTACCAGATTCCTGTAAGCTCCACTAAGTCTATGACTGGTCATCTTTTAGGGGCAACCGGCGGAGTGGAACTGATCGCCTGTCTTTTGGCCCTTAGAGACGGGATTGTTCCTCCCACCATCAATTATGAAAATCCTGATCCTGAATGTGATTTGGATTATGTCCCTAACAAAGCCAGGGAAGTCAAAATAAAGATTGCTATGTCCAATTCCATGGGCTTTGGGGGACATAACGCGGTATTGGTGGTCAAAAAATTCTAAGATGAAGATGAGTTCTGCTCGCAGAAAGAAGCTGGAAGAACTCCAGAGAAACCTCGGTGTTAAATTCACCAGCCTAAATCTCTTGGATCAGGCCTTAACACACGCTTCCCATGCTAAGTCAACTAATGAAAGAACTATCTCTGACTACGAAAGATTGGAATTTTTAGGGGATGCAGTACTGGAGCTAGTTACCGCAGAACATCTTTTCAAAGCCTATCCGGGCTTGAGTGAAGGTGAGCTGTCTAAACTTCGTTCTACCCTGGTATCCGAGGAAAGTCTTTCCCATTGTGCCCGAAAAATTAAGATAGGAAACTATCTTTTAATAGGCAAGGATCAGGAAGGGATCCAGTCGCAGGATGCTTTATTGGCCGATGCTTATGAGTCTATAATTGGAGCTCTATATCTGGATAAGGGGTTAGAGACCGCACGTCACTTCATATTAGACCGATTTATAGAAGAAGAGGAGGAAATTGCCAAAATAAAGGACTTTAAATCTCAACTACAGGAATATACCCAGTTGGTGCACAAATCTGTTCCTCAGTATCAGGTAATTCAGGCAATCGGTCCGGACCACAGTAAGAAATTCAGAGTAAAAGTTAGGATTGGGGGGAAAATCTGGGGAGAAGGGTGGGGAACCAGTAAGAAGAGAGCAGAGAAGGTCGCTGCTCAATCCGCCTGGATGAAGGTAATGCATAATGAAAACTTTAATGATCAGCGTCTCAGGGGTAAGAGGAATCGTGGGAGAAGCTCTCATCCCTGAGATCGTAACCAAGTTCTCAGCTGCCTTTGGTGAGTTCCTAAGCACCGGACCCATTATCGTGGGTTCAGATACTCGTACATCAAATGAAATGTTCAGACTCTCTGTCCTTAGTGGTCTAATTTCCATAGGGTCTGAGGTTATCGATGTAGGTGTTTGCCCCACTCCTACCCTGCAGCTTATGGTAGAAAAACTCCATGCTAGCGGAGGTATCGCTATTAGTGGAAGCCACAATCCGGCAGAGTGGAACGCCTTAAAGTTCGTGAGATCTGATGGTCTTTTTCTTTACCCCGAGGAGGGAAAAAAAGTCATACAAATTTATAACAAAGATATGATAAAGCGAGCACCCTGGAATCACCTGGGGAGGATTTACCAGGAAAACTCAGCCATAGAAAATCATTTGGATCAAGTCTTGAAAGTTGTAAATGAAAAAAAAATCAGAAGTAAAAAACTCAAAGTTGTTATAGATGCAGGTAATGGGGCGGGAGCGCTAATCAGCCCAAAGCTTTGCCAAAAGTTGGGATGCGAGGTAGTTTCCCTTAACTGTGAGCCTAACGGTATCTTTGCCCGTCCCCCTGAGCCGATCCCTTCTCATCTACGGCAGCTTTCCGAAATAGTCAAATCTACCAGAGCAGATATCGGTTTTGCTCATGATGCTGATGCAGATAGAGTGGCTATAGTTACTGATAGGGGAGAAATTTTACCTGAGGATTATACTCTCTTAATGGCAGCTAAATTTTCCCTAGGTAAAAAGGCCGGATTGGTAGTCACAAACCTTTCCACCACCCAGGCTTTGGATGATGTAGCTGCCGAATTTAACTGCGCTGTTAAACGGACAAAGATAGGAGATGTTCATGTATCCCGTTGTATGAAGGAAGAGAAGGCAGTAATAGGGGGAGAGGGGAATGGAGGAGTGATTATCCCTGAGGTTCATTACGCTCGGGATGGAATCGCTGCTATTGCCCTACTGCTTGATTATCTGACTGACACCAATGAACCGGTGTCAGAATTAGCTAACAAACTACCCCACTATTACATGGTAAAAAAAAAGCAAGCATTCGCTGGACAAGATTTTTCATTGATTAAGAACAAATTAGAGGAGCAGTTCAAGCCCGAGAGTCTTGACTTTCTTGATGGGGTAAAAATTACCTTAGAGGACGGTTGGATTCATATAAGGCCTTCAGGTACGGAACCGGTGATTCGTATCATTACCGAAGCAAAAACCAAAAAAAGAGCGGAATCTCTCTACCAAATAGGGCTAGAGAAGATTAATGAGGTGGCTTAGCGCCTCATTCCTTGGTAGGGAAGGAAATTCATCCCGAAGGGTGAGAGAAGACAAAGGGAAGGAAAAATGGATGTATACAATTTGCTAAAAGAGATGAAAGAAAAAGATGCCTCAGATCTACACATTATCTCTGGTATTGCTCCTACCTTTCGTATTGCCGGAGAGTTAAGATCATGGTCGGGCGAGAAGATAACGCCTGAGCAGTCGAAATCTTTGATTTATTCCTTGATGACGGAGGAGCAAAAAAGCGAGTTTAAAAAAAAGTGTGAATTAGACTTCTCCTTAACCATGGAAGGGATAGGGCGATTTAGAATAAATGCCCATTTTCAACAGAGGTCAGTGGCCGCAGCTATTAGACTCATTCCCGACCGCATCCTTTCCCTTTCTGCACTTAACCTTCCCTCCATCCTGGCTGACTTAGCTCTTAGACAGAAAGGTCTCATTCTGGTGACCGGGCCGGCTGGATGTGGAAAATCCACCACCTTAGCAACTATGGTGGAAATAATAAACGAGAAAAGGTCGGCTCACATTATCATTGTAGAAGATCCTATTGAATACGTGCATTGCCATAGAAAAAGTTTGATAGAACAAAGAGAAGTGGGAGCTGATACCCTTTCTTTTTCTGGTTCTTTAAGACATTCTCTTCGTCAGGATCCCGACGTTATCCTCATTGGGGAAATGAGGGATTTAGATACCATTGCCATAGCCATTACTGCTGCTGAAACAGGACATCTAGTCCTGAGTACCTTGCATACTCCTGACGCTCCTCAGGCTATTGATCGAATCGTTGATGTCTTTCCTCCTTATCAGCAGTCTCAGATAAAAATGCAACTTTCAGGCACCTTGCAAGGAATAATTGCCCAAATCCTTCTTCCTAGAAAGAATGGGGAGGGAAGAGTTCCTGCAGTAGAGCTGTTAATCGCCACTCCCGCCGTAAGAAATCTCATTCGTATTGAAAAAACCCATCAATTATATACCCTTATGCAGACAGGGGCCCAATTTGGGATGCAAACAATGGATCAGTCTCTGAAGAACCTGGTAAAAAGAGGATTGATAAGCTTTGAGACAGCTTTATCCAGAGCAAGGGATCCAAAAGGTTTTCAGGAATCATTAACCTAAGAATTGTCAAATGGTAGGAAATTCTGGTGTACTTGGTTCAAGCGGTAATACCAAAATAGAGTAAGGAGAACATATGAAATCGATAGCAAGGTGGTGGGAAAGGTGCATAATTGAAAAGGGGAAAGAGAGTCTTCTCTGGGCTTTTATTGCCTTTGCGACCAGCGTGTTGGTCTCCCGTGCAGTTGTTCTGGACGTTGAGAAGGGAAAGGCTATTTTCGGCTATCTTTACATTAAAGGTTACCACATCCATCACTTTTACTTCGGGATACTTTTTTTGATACTCTCCAATTGGTTGGCCTTGATTAGATATAAAAGATTATACAGGAGAGTTTTTAAGAGAATTACCAGTGTGATATTTGGAGGAGGTCTTGGGTTAGTTGTAGATGAGTTTGGACTCTTGTTGACCATGGAGTTTGGCCTTAAGGGGAACTACTGGGCTCCTCAATCCTATTATGCTATAGGAGTAACAACTTTTCTCTTCTTAGGGAGTTTGCTGTTTTTGAAAGCAGATTAGCATAAAAATGGGAAGAATTACCGCTATAAGTTCTCAGAGGAGAAATCCTGATAGATACTCTATCTTTATAGAGGGAGAGTTTGTCCTGGGCATTGATAAAAAGACAGTTGAGGATATGGACTTAAGAGTGGGAAAACTGGTAGATGAGAAGGATCTTAAGAAGATAACCTCTCAGGAAGAGTTAAATAAAGCCCAGGCCTATGCTCTCATGCTTTTAGGCTACCGGGAAAGGAGCTTGCGAGAAATAGAAATGAGGATGAGGCAGAAAGGATATGAGGAAAAACTGGTAGAGAAAGTTGTGAAATACCTGAAAGATCGAAATTTGATAAATGATAAGAGATTTACTCAACTATGGGCAGAAAGCCGTATAAAAAAAGGTTACGGCAGGTGGAGAATACAATCTGAGCTTGAGCAAAAAGGGGTGAATAGAGAGATAACCGATGAGATCCTCAAGGATCTATATTCCGGAATTGATGAGGTCCAGGTGGCCTTAGATCTGGTTGAGAAAAAAAGATGGGTTTCGAAGGAACCACCGAGACTCACTGAACGTGTTTCGAACCTATTGAGGCGGAGAGGCTTTTCTTTTGAAGTAATATCTAATGTGGTGGAGAAAATTCACAAAACCTAATTCTTGACATGCTCCTCTGCTTTGCTATAATAGAAGGCCCAACAGAGCCGTTAGCTCAGCTGGTAGAGCATCGGCCTTTTAAGCCGAAAAAGCCAAATCCCAAAAGTAAGTCCAGAATCAGCAAACCTACCTCAGACAATCCTTCCGAGTGATTTTCATTGCCTACCAATTTGTACCAATTTGTATGATTTTTTATCTCACATGGACACTATTTGGACACCAAAAATTTTGGTCAGAAAGAATCCAAATCCCAGTCTATGGTTCTCTAGTCTGATCGTAACAAGAACAGGCTGAAGTACTCAAATTCAGAGCTCTAGAACGGATAAGCACCTGAGTGGACGCAAAGACCTATCAGTCAATAGCTTTGCTCTCACACAGATTTGTCGTCTCCTGTATAAAGGGCGACATTGAGCGTCTTCCTTTAACTAAAGACCTTATTTTCTCTTCCAACATTTTACCTCCAACAATTTTATTTTTGAGGAAATTTAAGTTGGTTTACGGGTAGACATTCAAGGGCAAGATTTTTAAGGTGCAAAACTCTGTAATGTAGAATTATAAAGTATTTCGGGATTTTTGCAAGATGTTTGTAGCACTCTTTAAGAAGATCCTTTTGATAAATTGAGAATTAAATTATAGACATTGCCAGTAGTATCTATAATAATCTTTGCAAAATAATATCTCATATTGGATCGCAGAAGACGTTTTTCCTATCCTGGTAGGGATTATCCTTACCTTCTCTTACCGTCTCCCGCACCCTTGTTACTGGAATATATGCACTATTTTACCCTGGAGCTGATGAGGTGAATTTGTCCAAGAATCCCCCTGC
>NJBP01000074.1 GCA_005223085.1 Candidatus Aerophobetes bacterium Ae_b3b
TACTAAAAAGGCCTTAAGTATTTTGAAGCTGGTCGATAAAGATTCTGTACCTTCTTGTTTAAATCTAGTTCACTCAAGTATCATCAGGAATCTAGTAAAGCACTTGAGATTTATTGAAGAACAGATACTCATCGTTGAGAAAGAACTGGAACCCTTAGTTGATGAGACAGGGATGAAGCTTTCTACATTAACAGGTGTTGATTTAGTTACAGCAGCTAAGCTCATAGCTGAAATTGGTGATGTAAACCGATTTAGCTCTAGTGATAAGTTAGCTAAGTGTGCCGGTATAGCCCCTCAGCAGAAAAGTTCAGGCAAAAAGCTTAAGTTCAAGAAGTCTAACCGGGGTAGACGCCAGTTGAACACTGCTATATATCATATCGCTCTCAGCCAAATCAGCCGTGATAGATCCGGCAAACCCAGAAACTCTAAAGCCAGAGACTACTTCTTGAGAAAGATCTCTGAGGGCAAAACCAAAAAGGAAGCCCTTACCTGTCTCCAGAGAAGGCTATGTGACATTATCTATGCTATGATGAAGAATAAGACTGAATACAGATTTCAAAGAACCACTAACCTTGTCACTTAGGTTCATTTATTGCTCTTTGAAAATTTCCATTTGACATAGGATGTCTTTTGGGTTTGGTTTTGTTTCCATGAGATTAGTTTAACTGTTAGTCTAGCTTGACAAAGTGGGATCCGGTTAACTGAGTAGGTTGACAAAATGGACTAAATGTGGTGTAGTCTGGGTTTTGGGCAGTTTCCAGCTGTGGGATGACCTGTTGGAGAGCTTCTATGGCTACACTTTGTAAGAGTTAAGGCGCAAGCAACAAGGTGATAACTGTGAATTTGGTTGATGTAGGTCTTTACTTATTTACTTTGAGTTTGAGCCTCCTGTTATTTGATAATGTGAGACAAGTGTTAACATATAGCTTTTGGTATATTTGTCAATTTTTGGCTGGTATAATGTGAAAAATAGCCCTGTTCTGAGGGGTTTTGATTAGACTTTTGACTAGCTTGACAAATTGGTGACTTAGTCATAACTACTGTGGTGCTATTTCCCCACGTTAGTATTAGGATCCTGCCACAAAGTGGTGAGCTTTCCCTATATTTTATCCATGGCCAGGGCTGCTCAAACAATAAAATCTTATCCTGATAATAGGGAGAGCATTTTAAGGGCTATTTATCTTAAAGTCTCTTGCGTAATGTAGTTATTTAGCCTATTTGCTGGACCGCAAGGTGCCGTAAGGCGCGACGAGTTTCACGTCTTTCCCGGCCGTTAAGGTGCCGCAGGCAACGAGAAGATAAGTAGAAGAAATCCAAAGCTGATATACAGCGATGAAAGGGGAAAAGTGCCGAGATATTTTTGGCTTGCTTATATAAGCAGGCATGATATGATAGATGAAATACGCTTGGTATTTCATAAAACAATTCAACATAAAAATATGATTATTCTCTATGCCGTATTAGCTTTAATATTGGGTATTTTTCTAATTCCCTTCGCCTTTATTATTGATTCAAAGAAGGCAAGATTCTACTTGGGATGGAACCGCATATTTTATTTCCAATTTCAAGAAGGAATAAGAACATTAGGAATACTGGGGATACCCTTTAAGATAAGAAAAAGATACCAGGCGAGAAGAAAACACGAGAAACGGCGACATAAATTGCCCGTGCAAATCTTAGCAACAAATAGTGAAGTTTTTCTCCAGGGTATAAATAAAACCATGCAACTGTTGAGAAATATGGCACGTTATCTCTTGAAGAGAGGATCAAGGGCTATTGTTTCTAGCGGCGATCCAGCCTCAGATGGTATGCTCTACGGCACTCTTTGCGGTCTTTCTCCAGGAGAAGTTCCCCTTAAGATAGATTTTACAGGAGAAGCTAGATTTTACGCTCATGTTAGGATGTCTCTCGTAGGTATTCTCTTCCAGGTTGTAAAGTCCGGTGCTCTCGTACCCATGTTCCGGATGATGAGGTTATTGAGAAAGCGAACGAGTCGGAGCAAACCTAAAAGACTAGGAAATCACCAACTTTCCTTTGAAAAGAAAAAATCACACTAAGGAGGAATAAAGATGGAAGTAGATGTCAAAGATGTCCTTAAGGACTTATTGGGAGAGCTGAGGGCTATTGGCAAGACGGAAGCAGTTATCGGCAATGAGATGAAAGTGGGCGAGTTTACCATAGTTCCGGTCTCAAAGATATCCGTTGGTGTTGGTGGAGGAGGAAGTAGTGGTGAGGCTCATAGAAAGGGGAAAGCCCCAGGTGCAGGTGCCGGAGGAGGTGTCCGAGTAGAGCCAGTTGCCTTCTTGGTAGTGAGAGAAGATAAGATATCCCTTTTAAGTGTTGCTAAAGGGGGGGTACTGAAAGGAATTTTTGAATCTATCCCTGAGTTAATCACAAGGCTAAAGGGGATGAAAAAGAAAGGGGAAGAGGGAGAAAAAGAGGAGATAGAGAGTACCTAAGACGGTAAAAGACTTCACTTCGTTCAAATTCAGCTTCTTTGCCGGACTTCTTTTACACTGATGGGTTTGACAAATTGGTGAAAGTGTGGTTGGAGATTATGGGAAGTTTTCTAAGCAAGAGGTTGACCAATAACTCTCTTCTGTTAAGTCAAATGCTAGAGTAGAGACCTCCTAACCAAGCATTTCCACATTATTTATTCTATCTATCCTATCCATCCTTTCTCGGAGAGTAGCTCTTCCGCCTGCTTTTCGGAAGAACAGGAGATAGAGATCATTAAACCTTCTGGAGCAAGATTTTCTAGAACCAAATTAACTTCCTGCGGCCTGCAGTAAACAATAATAGCTTTTTGCTTAGCCTGAATTTTGCGGTAAATGGGTATCCACTTGGCAACACCCTCTTTGTTCTCAGCTGCACCTGGGACCCACTGAACAGCATTCAAACGAGAAATTTCCAAAATCATATCAAGATGTGGCAAAGCATCTGGACCATCCAAATGATATATAGAGTAATCCAAGTAGTTAATCTCATTCACTAATTCTTCTAAGAAAAACTCTTCGTACATTGAAGGAGAAATCATAACAGAAAGATCATTTTCTACCGGATAAAATTTTCCTGGGGCCCAGAGGTTTATCCAAGCAGAAGTTCCTTCTTGCCTTTTTACTACAATGTTATAGTAACTTTCTTCGTAAACCTTAAGCCAGGCTTCCCAGAGAAGCTTTATTGTTTTCTTTACTCCTTCTGGATTATCAACTAAGTCCAGACATAACTGCTGAGGGCTCCCTCTTAAAACTACGAGTGAGTCCATACTGGGATGAATATCAGTTGAACCAACAATGTAATTTCCTTGTGACCTCTCTAGAGCGCTAGATACAAACTCTTTAGTTTTCTGCCAATAGATGTTGTCTTCCTTGACTTGAATGATCGATAAATCCGAATAATCTTTAAGTATCGGATTGTTCCATTTCGCCCAAGAAACAGGATTTACCCCTTCCTCAATCGCTGCTGGCCCGGTAATAACGGGTGGAAAAATAGGTAAAAACTCCATGCCTGCGCCCATATAAGCAGAAAAAACATCAGTGCCGAAATTTGGCCAATAACAAGGAAAAGCTACACCACCGTAAAAAGTAGCCTTTAAAGTTTTTTCAGCATTTCGTATCGTTTTTCCTTTGTTAAACTTTTCCCCTTTTCTTATCCACATCTCTTTCCCGGATAGTATTTTCCTAGATTGGGGATCATCACGAGGAGCCGCTACCCAGAGAGGCACTTTATCTAGAATTTCACAATTCCACCAAGCTTCATAATACTCTTTTATTTTCTCCCAATTTTCAATTAATATTCTATTTCCCTCCTTTGTCTATTTTGCTTTAAGTTGTCAGAATCTTCAGATTTTTATGAATCCTATTCTTATATACTCTCTTAGACTCAATAATGCAGTCTTCCTTTGTATTCATCCTCCGAAGCTTTTGTGAGTACATCTGCCTTTCCAACCACACTTGTAGTAATCCAACTTTAATGGGATAGATGCCACATTTTTTAACCCTTTACTGCACCCGCAGTTAAACCCCGAACCAAATATTTTTGGGCGGCAAAGGTAATGATGATGGACGGTAACAGCAAAATCGTTGCCATCGCCGTTAATCCCTGCCAGTCAACTTGTACGAAGCCAATGAACTCTGAAATGACAACCGGCAAGGTTTTAGACGAAGCTCTCGTTAAAACCAAGGCAAATAGGAATTCGTTCCATGACCAGATAAAAGATAGAATTGCGGTTGCTGCTAACCCTGGAGCCACACTGGGTAATATAATCCAGTTAAAGAGCTGGAAGTAGGAACAGCCATCGATCAAGGCGGCATCATCCAGATCCCTGGGTATCTGGCGAAAAAAACCCGCCAACATGAAAACAATAAAAGGTAAACCATAGGTAGCATGAGCAAAAATCAAGACTCGCCTGGTATCCACAATGCCTATCCGCGAGGCGAAGAGAAAAAAAGATGGCAAAAGAGCAATGGGGGGAAACATACGAGCCGAGATAATAGCAAGAGAAACCCAGTTATATCCTTTAATCCGCCATCTAGTTAAGGCATAAGCAGCTAGTGCCCCAAAATACACAATTATTAAGGTAACGCTGGTAGCCACTATAAAGCTATTTAAAAGGTAACGGCCAAAGTCGTGCAATTCAAAAATTCGCTGATAATTTTGCCAGGTGACGGAAAACAGCAACACTGGCTTTTCTGTGTAGACATCCACACGGTGCTTGAGAGATGTCGTCACTATCCAAAAGATAGGAAAAACAAAGAAAAAAACTGCACAGATCAAACCTATGTAAAAAACAGTCCATTTACCAATACTATTCAGGGTGAAATTCCGTTTAGTCAAGATTAGTTACTCCTTTTTTGACTATCTTCTCCATATAGCAACTCCCAGCTATCTGACTTGTTCCAATAATCCCTTTTGTAATATCCTTATGAAGTACCAAGAAATGAGCAACACGACTACCAATATAAAGATAGCAATTACTGATCCTTGTCCCATATTGAAATGACGAAAGGTCCGCTCGTAACTCAGGAAACCAATGGTTTCCGTTTTACCCCCGGGACCACCGTTAGTCATTATATAAATAAAATCAAACACTCGGAAGGTGTCCATCAGGCGGATGACTATTATCAAAAGAAAATTGGGTACTAGCAAGGGTAAAGTAATTCTAGTAAATATCTGCCAGCGTGACCCTCCATCGATACGAGCAGCTTCCATTGGTTCCTGGGGAAGGGCTTGTAGGCTGGCAAACATTACCAAGAAAACGAAGGGTGCATATAGCCAAATATCGGCCACCATTATGGCCGGTAAAGCAAGCTTAGGACTGGCTAACCAAGCCTGGTTAGGAATTCCTATTAAATTAACGAAGTAATTCACTGCTCCCCACTGCCCGTCAAACAGAAATTTCCAAGTTAAAGCAGCCGCTACGGGGGCAGTCATCATTGGGAGTAAAATGAGAGTCATAAACACATTTTTCCCGGGAAACTTACGGTCAAACATCACCGCTAATCCCAGACCAATAAGAACGCTTAACCCGGTAGAAACAATCATAAAGACTATTGTATTGCCGAAAGCTTGCCAAAACAGGGATTCAGAAAATATATCGATATAATTGTTTAAACCGGCCCACCGAATGGGTTGCTGAGGTTTGTTCCAAAAATAACGCAGAAAAGAAAGAGCGAAAGTACCAATCATAGGAGAATAGACTAATATAGCTAAACCAACTAATAGTGGAGCCAACATCCAGTAGGGAATCAATCGTTCACTTCGAATTGATCTCTTAATAACCCGCTCTCTTTTACTTAAAAATCCTGGCCGACTAATAGTTGGCAATCTTTGTCTCACATCCATCTCCATTGCGAAGAACACCGGGTACGGTTGGTAAAAAAAGCATCGCACCCGGTGTTCTTGCCCAATATTCTAGTGGGGTCTACTTACTATAGTATCCCGCATCATCCAAAATCTTGCGGATTTTAGTGGCTGCTTCATCTAAAGCACTTTTAGCATCAGACTGCCCGGTAACCACCTTAGAAACTGCCAGACCCCAGACATCAATGATAGGAGTAATCTCGGGGATACCTGGTCTTTCTTTCGTATGTTCAAAGCTCTTATTCACAGCATCTTGCCACAGAATCTTATCCTTTAGTTTCTCTGCTGTCAACAGACGGCAAACTGCCACACCAGAAGGTACTAAGATGTTGTCCGTATTTTCCTCGCTGTTATAGAAGGCGACCCACAGGTAAGCCCACTCTTTATATCTGGAGAACTTGGAAACAGTACCACCCCAGGACCCCAGTCTAGGAAAACGAAGTACTTTCTTGGGTAGAGGAGCATAACCAACTTTGCCTACCACTTTGGATTGAGTGGGATCTTCCATAGCCGCTCCTAGGTAAGGCCACATTTGAAGCATCGCCAATCTACCCTGCTGGAAAGCAGCACCGGCTTCCTCATTCGCCCAGTTAGGGGCATCCGGTGGGGCGAACTTATTGACAGCCTCAGCGTAAGCCTCCAGAGAGGCTACTCCCGTAGCATCATTAAAAATCGGGTTCCAATTTTCATCAAAGTAATCACCACCCCAGGACCAGAGCCAGGTACTCCAAGTGCTAGAGGCAAATTCACCTTGTTTAGCAGTAGTACCAAATCCGTAAACTCCCGGATATTTGGGATTGTTGGTAAACTTTGCAGCGATTTTAAATAACTCGTCGTAAGTCTCCGGAGGTCTCAATCCTTCGGCTTGCAACAAATCTTTCCGATAGAAAAGGATCTGAGTTGTGCCGTGATGTGGAATCCAATAAATATTACCATTCTTAGATAATAGATTAACTACGCTTTGTGGATAAGCCTCAATATCGAATTTCGGCAGATTAGGATTGTTCCAATACTTGTTTAAGGGTTCGATAAAGTCGGCCTCGATAAATTCCAATGCCCACAATCCAGGTATGAAGATTACATCATACGTCCCAGTACGAGCAGTTAGGTCAGCAATGATTTTCTCGTGCAGGTTAATCCAGGGTATGGCGTTGACTTCAACTTTGATGCCAAATTTCTGCTCAAAAAGCTTACTTACTTCGATAGCTGCTTTCTGTTCTACCGGCTCGTAAAGAACAACTGTCAACTTTTTGGGCTTAGGACCTTTGGGAACTTTACTGAAGTCCGGTTCCGCCGCGCTGACCACCGCAATACAATTCAGGATGCTCAATGAAAACACTATCCCGAGAATTACTAACGGCCTCTGGATCAAATTTTTCCAGTTCCTCATCTATGCCTCCTTTTCAACATAATTCATTTTTCCTTCAAAGAAATACCGCTATCCTGCATTTCTCTTTGGGTAATTTTTATTCTAAAGCTGACACCGGCCTACCCAATCTTTTCACCTCCTTTCCGACCTTGATTTTTAACTTTTACCCTCTTATTAAGAAAGATGCTACCAATATGCATTTTTATCATTTTTTTGGTCGTGTCTAGATTAGTGTGCAGGGTTCTCTGCAAAAATGTGACTTGACCAGTCATCTATTGAAATAGCAGGCTCGTCAAACTTGATGGGAAAGAGCCTTTTGCTTTTTCTGACGAAAGGCCCGAGAACCGGTATCTCTGGATGAGATAGAATCATTCTATGTCAGAGAAGATAGAACCGTGTCTTACTATACCACACTCATTAAAGCTGTCAAATTCCTGTCCTCGCAACAAAAAAACGGCAAATATGCATCACGGTAGTTTTTATGGTCCTGCGTCAAATAACCAGCTCAAATAGATTTTGGGGTCTCTTTGTACTATTTAGAGGGGATAATCCTTTAGATCCACCTTCTATATCTACTAACAACTTGCTTAAATGGGAAATCTCATGAATGAGCGTTTGTATCTTTGCAGATCAAACCCTCTTCAATTCAGGCACCCCATCGGTAACTACAAGATAGGTGCCATCGTCAAGAATTGATCCCCCATTCCAGAGCTGAGGTTTATACTCGGGAACCCAGCTTCCAAAGGCGTGGTCGTGACCGATGGGGTTCTGGGCTATAACCTCTTCCTTTTCTGCCCAGAGGTCAATTACATCCCCATTACCGATCAGCAAATCGGGTTTTTCTTCAGTAGCCACATCAATCAGA
>NJBP01000022.1 GCA_005223085.1 Candidatus Aerophobetes bacterium Ae_b3b
TCTCCACTTCCCGGAGCTTGTTGATGATTCTCTCTGGCGTGTAGCTTCTTCTGGTCATTTATATCCCCCCTTTTTTTGATCCCTAGTCTAACATAATAACTGGACCGATTCTAGGGGGGCAGGTCACCCGGAACATCATTTTGCTTCCCACACAAAGGACGAAATTATGGGAAAGCACAGGGAAGAAGCTTGGAGCAAGGCACAGAGTATGGGAAGATCCATACCGTTAAAGGGGCTTGCTAGTCGACACACAATGCTCTGCAAAAGCATCCAGCGGAGGAGAAAGATTTTCTACTTGCTCACAATCACAAGAACATCTGGGACTGTGCAGATCGTGCCCTAACTTACAAAGCGGTATGTTGTAGATGGGTCATAAGTCAATCTTACGCCAGGGCGTTCCTGTTTTTTTATTAGAAATCCTTTCCGTGAATCTGCCACTCATCTTGAAATCTGTATGGAGCAACTTCTCTTTCTAGGACTGAACAGATATTTGGCCAAATCGCGTTAGTAGCTTGGTTTAGGTTTCTCAAAAGTTTATTGGGATCTATGGTTTCATCGGCAGTACAGTATTTCAGTAAGGGAGAATACTTATGCTTTTCTGGGTTAAGAAATTTATCCTCGTATATCTTGAGAATGCCCTCGTAGTCTAGCATGAATTTCCACATTTCCTTTCCTTCGCCTAACTGTCTTATTTTGTCAAAGAAATACCTTTTCTTGCTTCGTCTTTTGGTAATGACTTTTATCATCTTTCCGTCTTCGTACGTATAGGTCACCTCTTCGTCCAAGTGTGTATTCCCATCCAGCTTTTTATGGAATATAACAAAATATATTAGATTCAGGAGCCTTTCCCACAAGATACCAGTCTTTAGGACGATGCTTTGCTGCTGAGAATATAGGAGAAATGATTTATCATTATAGTGCCTTGCATCTTCAAATTTGATGAACGGATACAATTTAATATCTAGTATGATTATATAGTACTCTAACTTTATTCCTACAGCCATAGCAAGTATTTTTTCTATCTCTCTCTTATCGAATTCTCTGCTACGTAGCAGAGCTTTATACAAGTTTTCCAGACTAAAGATTCCTAACCTTCTGAGATCGGCCCTTTCAACCCTCTTGTACCTTGTGGGAGTTTGCCGAATATAGTCTAATTCAAATTTGATAAACTTGTTCTCGATCTCCGATACTTGTTTAAAATGCATATTTTATCTCCGTCGAAGACTTTGCCACAGAGCGAAATTCTATTACACTGGCAATTATATGTATGATTCTGGTCCAGTCAAATTTTCGATGGGGAATAGCAATAATGAATTCTGCTTTGTTTTCGAACTATTTTCAGCAGTTTTCTTGATATCTCCTAAGATGAAATGTGGAGAATGTCCATTGTTGCATTAAATATCAATTTAAAATTTGGACACGGGGTGTCCAATCTGTGTCCAAGTACTGTCCAAGAAGCATCCAATTGGGCGGATCTGGACAGTAAAATGCTACATTTCAAGGACTTTTTGCTCATTTTTTCCTTGTGTGTCCAGACTCGGAAATTGTTGAAAAAAGAATCGTAATGCCTCATCTCGCTCTCGTTCATGTTGCTGGATCCAGTTCCAAACCGTTGACTTACTCACTCCTAGCTCAATGGCAATCTCTCTTACCGATTTTCCTTCCTCATGATGCTCCCATGCTAGCTTGATCTTTTCTGCTCTGGTGAGAGTTTTTGCTGCCCTTTTTAATCCAAGGTCAATTCCCGAAGCATAAGCCTTACTCAGCTTCTCATTCCAGTAGCTTGCCTTAGGAATAGGGATCATCCCAGTGAACTGCGATGGGGAAAAGGCTACGTAACAGAAGCCTCTTTTGTCGTGCTCGATTTGGTTCAAGGCCCGGGCAGCTTTTTCGAGGAAAGCTCTTATCTCTGGTCTATCCATCTTTACTTGCAGAGGAGCAGGCTCTTTGATGATGAGCGTGTCGATGGATCTCAAAACATTTTTGTCAATGTAGGAGCTATCCTGGGTTACGATAATAAGGGTGTGTCCTCTCTGTCGTGCCAGAACAATATCCGATAGAAGTTTTCGGTTCCGCAGGCTCATTGATTCCTTGGAAGAGAAAAGAAGGGGTCCTTCGTCTAAGAGAATAGTTGCCCCAGGAGGAGCTTCCCCAATCTCGGAAATAACCCCCACCCATTGAGGAAGTTCTTTCTGGGCCTGTCTCGGGAATCCTACTACATGACAAGCCCCTCGAAAACGGGTATACTCCAGCATCTTGTGTCCGGCACTACTTTTTCCCGATCCCCTTCTTCCGGTGATCAAGTTGACTGAACCTGGTTTGAGAATCCTCAGCCAGTTATTTCCCGTCTGATCAATGTTATCTTTTCGGTCATGGTGTTGTTTAGCGAGTCCCACATCAGATTGGCCTACATTAAGTATCCGCTTCACCTCCTCTAGTGCCTGGCGAACTAGCTGTGCATTGCCTTCGTTTACAGACGGAGTAGGGAGTACAGGAGGCAGAGTTTCCGGGGATGAGGACACTGATCGATCCACTTGGGAAGTGCTTTCCGGCCCAGTAGCATTCCCTGTCCGGAAGTGGGCATCGCTCACAGTTGCCACTTGCCAGAAAGAACAGGGTGCCTCAGCCTGCTTTTCCATTTCTATGAGCTTGGGGACTCCCCAAACGGCCAAGGGTGTGCTTATGCCTCCTGCCACTCCGGAAGCGATTACTCCCTTCACCGTAGGCTTCTCCTTCTTTGCGACTCTTACAATGGTGTAGAAGAGGGAAGTGACACCAAAACCCAAAAGTGCCTCGAGCCAATAGTTTGTCTTTGCCTGTTTTTTAGGATCCTTACCTTCTTTTTCCATGTTTTTACCTCCTAGTTAAGTGTTTGACTTCTTGGTCCTGGGATAGATTGATTGTAGGACCTTTAATGATTATCTCTGGTTGGTTCGTATTATGGTGGGTCCGGGGAGCCAAATCACCACTAAGAAAACTTATTTTCCCCTTAAGTCAACCAGAGTAGAATTTTAGGTGGTCGCCGGTTTACTCTATAGAGTAAATCAAAGATGAATTTAGGAAATATCTAAATGCCGTTTTTATCTCAAGGCCTCACCAGACCAGCCTACCAGAGAGGCTACTTTGTCACGGGTTTGGCCTTTCTGTTGAGGAAATTTTTCCTGTAGGTTTTCGCTAAGCAGGATGATCAGATGCACACAGCCTATCAGCAGAGAGAAGGACTTGAGTAGAAAGCACCGGACTCTATCAATCCAAAAGTCGCAAAGCAATATGGATAGATGCAGAGCGGCGAGTTGGAAAAATTATCTTTGAGTTTTGTAAGAAGGTAAAGGATGGCTGAAAAGTCTGGAAAACAAGACAAACACAAGCAAAAAGAACTAGGCCGACTAAAGCTTAGCCACAATCAAGAGCTTATTGCCACCCTGTGCTTGTGCTTGTCTTGGTTTTGCTCTCTCTGCAAATAGGTGCCAAATCTTAGCCGTTAATAAATGGACGCTCAGGTAAGCAGCATTCATAGCTTGCCCATAAACTCAAATTTCGCATTCCATATACAAAGACGAAAACCTATAGCTCTTGTCTCCCGCCAGGCTAAAGGAAAAAACATATATAACATAGAACTATCTAGGGTTTAGACATTTTGGTAAGATCGAGGGGGGTTGACACTTATATAAAATAATATAAAATAAATTAAAACTAAAAGGAAAATTTTCAGTGGTAATTAAAACCTTTAGCATAGAGAAAGAAAAATTAGAAACACTAAGAAAGCTATCAAAAGAAACAGGTCTCTCTCAAAGTTTATTAATTAAAATGACTATAGCTGAGCTAATTGAGGATAAAAAGAAGCTAAAGAAGAAATTATTTCCTCATTAAAGGGAACGTAAGAGTGGAAAGAGTGTCCAACTCTCTCTGTCTCTGGATATTTTCAGCTTTTTCTTGTAAGAAAGACAGCTCTAATAAGGTAAATCTAAAGGGATAGGTAATGGTTCTGCGTTGCCTATCCCTTTTTTATTATTTTGCAAAGGAGCTTATGGGAATATCAGGGACAAGGCGGTAGCAGTATCCGCGGACAATCCCGTGCCCTGATGGTCTGGTCCGCAGGCTCTTTTGTTTACTTAAGGAAAAATAGATATTTAATAGATATTTATAAGAAAATTAGGGAGCTAAAAATAAGGCCAGAAGGAGGTGAGAGTTAGGTAGGCTGGTTAGTTGGAAAAAGGAAAGCTTTTAAAGAGAGTGTTACAAGCAAAAGGATTTTCAGGAAAAAGTAAAAGATGATAAAAAAACGAATTATCATAACGTTTATTGCAGTGTGCATCGCTCTGGTTTTTCTTTTTCCGTTTTTTTGGGTAATAGTAACTGGCTTCAAAACTTCGCCCGAAGCATCAGCTTGGCCCCCGACAATCTTACCAGCCGCTCCTACTTTGTCAGCGTATCACGAGGTGTGGAAAACTTTCCCTTTCCCTCGATGGTTTTTTAACTCAATAGTAATAGCAGGAGGAACGACCTTGGCGATTCTTTTTTTGACAAGCTTAGCAGCCTATGCATTTGCTTACTATCGTTTCCCAGGACACACAGTTATATTTTTTCTTATACTATCTGGTCTGATAGTTCCTATGCATCTCCGTATGATTCCTACATTTCTTTTAATAAAATCATTGAATTTATTGGACAGTTACCAAGGTCTTATTATACCTCAAATAGCTAGTAACTGCGCATTGGGTATCTTTTTATTGACACAATATAACAAATATATACCGGAGGAGTTAATAGCTGCTGCTCGCATTGATGGTTGTGGAGAATTTCGCATTTATGCAAGTATAATTCTACCTCTTACCAAGCCAGCATTAGTAACACTAGGAATTTTCGTATTTCTGTATTCGTGGAATAATTTTTTATGGCCTTTGATTGTTGTGCAAGAGGAAACTATGAAGACATTACCTGTGGGACTCTTAGATCTTGCTCCAATAGCTCTCACTCATAAGATGACATGGCCTCAACGCATGGCTGGAACTTCCATCGTGATTGTACCAATTGTGACTGTATTTTTCCTCTTCAGAAATCTATTTATTAAAAGTTTTGTTATCTCTGGACTTAAAGGATAGGCTATTTTTGTTTGCACTGATGTACATTAAATGAGAGCTGAAGTGAGTGAGCTCTATTTAGAGTTTTCGTTAAAGGCACAAAATCAGGTAGAGGAGGTGATGATATTTCTTACGAGGTAAGTGCCTTATTATATAACACACATTAACACAAAAAAGGAGAGTTAGATGACTTCTATTCGACAAAAAAGTGTGTGTCTTATGGCGGTTTTGGTGATTCTTTTTAGTGGAGCCGTCATGGCACAAGGGCAAGTGGAAATACAGTTATCCGTATGGGGTATGCCTTGGGAGGATCAAATATATACAAAATATGCAATACCTCAATTTGAGGCAGAGAACCCGGGCATAAAAGTAAAATTCATGAGGCTTGAAAACTATTGGGAATTGCTATTAACAAGACATGCAGCAGGTGAGGCACCAGATGTTCAGCGCAACCTAGATATGTTTTATGGAAGGATGCGGATAAGAGGAGCTTTGACACCCCTTACTGAATATGTAAAAGGACCTGAGGGAGTATCTCTGGATGATTTTTATGATGTGGCTATTAAGTCCCTCTCCAGAGAAGGAGAAATATGGGCATTACCCCAAGATATATGTCTACGTAACGGCCTCTACTACAATATGAGAATGTTTGACGAGGCAGGTATTTCCTATCCTACAGCTGATTGGACAATAGATAAGATGATTGAGGTAGCCAAGAAACTCACTAAAGGTAAACGACCTCGGGTTGAACAATATGGAATCGTTGGACTTAGTCGTGATTTTCCCTTCTGGTTTATCCACAATTATGGGGGGTCTTTATGGAGTGAAGACGGCAAAAGATGTACTGTAAACTCAGATGCAGCTGTAGAGGGGGTTAGACGCCTTCAAGATCTAATATATGAAGATAAAGCAGCACCTACTACAGCAGAATATACAATTGCAGCCGTGGAGGACCTCTTTAAGGCAGAAAAAGTAGCCATGTTTCTGGGTGGCGGATGGTTCATTCCTGCTGTGACCAGAGATGTTCCTGATCTGAAATTTGGTGTAGCCCATACGCCAATCGGCCCACAAGGGAAGAGAATCTGTGCGTGTCATCAATGTATTTTCGAAATGAGTTCCCAAACAAAACATCCTGATGCCTCATGGAAGCTAATAAAACATCTCGTCTCTCCTCAAGTACTGAAGGAGTATTGGCAACGCACTTGGGTAGCTGCTCCATCTCGTAAATCCATGCTCAAAGATCCAGAAATTTTCGAGACTATTGTAGGGATTCCTGGCCATGTACCAGCTATAACAGATCCAGAGGAGTTCCAAAGAAAATTAGGTTGGATAAGAGACACAATCTTGAACGAAGAATTCATCACAATCGGAAATGACTTTTTCGTTGAGTTCTTTTTCCACAATTTCTTCGACGAGGAAGATAACCTTTTTGGCATGCGCAGAGGAGACGCGAAAGTAATTCTGGACCGAATAGCTAAGAAACAGAACGAGCTTATGGAAGGATTCTATAAGAAGTAAGGTAGTATGGTTTTTTTAGTCTTGGATTCGGCGACTCTCTATTTAAAGAGCTTGCCGAATTCAAGACTAACCAGGTCATCTAAAAACTGAATCACGTCGAAAGCAATTTTTTTTACTGAGGCCAAAAGAGGCTCTTATGAAGTTTATTTCAAGAAAATTAAAGCAAAGAGGGTATAATCCACAATTAGTTATAAATGCGTATTTATTTATTTTGCCCTGTTTAGTTTTAGTGATGATTTTTGTTCTACTCCCTATATTGATTACATTGGGCCTGGGTTTTTTTAGATACGATGCCATTCGTCCTCCTACATTTGTAAAATGGAGTCAGTACTCTAAGATAATCCATGACCCAATTGCTTGGAAGAGTTTGTACATAACCATATATTACTTAATTGGTACTCTTCCCCCAACGATAATCTTAGCTTTTGGCCTCGCTTTGTTGTTAACTGAACGATGGTTCAAAAAATTGCGCAGCCTTTTCCTTCCTTTTTATTTTTTTCCTTTCGTGATTGCATACGTTGCAGTCGGATATATATGGGCATGGATTCTCGATCCTCTATCGGGAGTTCTTAACTATCTTCTTATTCTTTTAGATTTGGATCCTTTGTACTGGCTCCGTGACCCAGCTATGGCCATGCCTAGTATCTGGCTTATTGCTAATTGGAAACACTTAGGATTCTTTCTACTACTTTACATCGCTGGGATAGCCTCTTTACCAGAGGAATATTACGATGCAGCAAAGATTGACGGTGTTTCTACGAAATGGCAGGAAATTAGGTATATAACATGGCCACTACTTCGCCCTACAACTTTTTTTCTCGTGATTATGGGTTCTATCGGCGCTTTAAGTGTCTTTGACATTGTTTATGTGACTACTCAAGGAGGTCCAGCGAATGCCACGCAGGTTATTGTTCTGTACATCTGGAAGAAAGCGTTCTATCTGTTGAAATTCGGCGAGGGTTCAGCTTTAACCACCTTTTTATTCTTCATGTCGCTTGGTGTCATTTGGATGCAGTGGAAGTACTATACTAGCATTACGAAAGAAACATAAAGCTTTCTTTTCGCTAGAAATACCTGTAAAGGAGGATTCTTATGATAGGAAGTTCACTACGTGAGTTGCCTAAATTGAGAGATTATAAAAGAAAAAGGGAGTCAAGCTGGGACAGAACCGGCGGAAACAATGATAGAATTTTTATAAAACCGGTAAGTGGACAAATCATCGCAGACGTAAAGGGTATTGGTTGTATAACGCATATATGGATAACTATGGACTGTAAAGAAAAACACTTCTTAAGGAAAGTTCTGCTAAAAATGTGGTGGGATAATGAAGAAGAACCAAGTGTTGAAGTTCCCATAGGAGATTTCTTTGGAATAGGCCATGCCAAAACAAAAAATTTTATCTCTTTGCCACTGTGCATGAGTCCTCAAGATGGAAAAGCTTTTAATTGTTTCTTCCCTATGCCCTTTTCTAAGAGAGCCAAAATTAGTGTAACCAATGAATGTGAGAAATCAGGTTTGATTCTTTACTACTATATAGATTATGAACTTTATAAAAAAGTGGAAGAGATAGGAAAAATGGGAAGATTTCATGCTCAATGGCGAAGAGAAAATCCCTGTCAGGGACTAGAGCATTCTGAAGAAACTCTACATGAACCTGGTTTTAAAGGATATAATTTAACAGGGAAGGATAATTATGTTATTTTAGAGGCAGAAGGAAGGGGCCATTATGTCGGCTGTGTTCTAAATATTGAGAACTTAGGAAAACCCTTGGAATGGAACTGGTATGGAGAGGGAGATGACATGATTTTTATTGATGGAGAAAAGTGGCCTCCTTCTCTTCATGGAACCGGGACAGAAGATTATTTTAATACAGCCTGGTGTCCTACCCAAGAGTTTGCCGGTCCGTATCATGGTCTTTTACTAGGTGGTGGTCCTAACTGGTCCGGAAAAATAGCTCTCTATCGATTCCATATCGAAGATCCTATCTATTTCCAAAAGTCAATAAAAGTTACCATTGAGCATGGCCATGCTAATAATAGATCAGATGATTATTCGAGTGTAGCTTATTGGTATCAAACGGAGCCTCATAAAAAATTCCCACTTATGTTCTCCATAAAGGAGAGAATGCCCCGGAAGAAGCATGTAGAGTAATACAGATTTAATCCATACCAAGAGCTTCATGCCTGGTGGTTGCAGGAAGTGATGATAAAAATAGGCATACAGATTTTAATTAAAAAATATTATGGTTCACTGAGGAGGGCCATTATCCGATTTAATCCCCTACTTTGAATAACCTATCCTTATTTTGTCGTCTTCTATGTAAAAGCATGACATTGACTACTTTCCTCTAAACTAAAATCCTTGTTTTATCGATATTCTAGATTATAGATTGACGACACTTTGTCGTCTTTTTTACTAAATGCTGACAACTCCTTTGGAAGTCGTCAATCTGAATGGAACTCTGAGAAGAGACTGCAGTATTTTCTACAATGATCTCTCGTTAACATATGAAGAGGATGACGACGAGAAGCTATTAGAAGAGATTTACTTGTTATCAACATCGTCCAATCCGGGGAGCCAATCTGAAGCATCGTTATTCGTTTATTTACTCATAAAACGTTATATTTTCATTTAGTAAACTGCATCAAAGAAGAAATCTCCACCACAGCCCTCCAAACAGATTGACAAGTGCTGAATTTTTGCTTAAGTTATCCCCAGTGCTAGCCAGACCTGCGCATCCTCCAAATTCACCAAAAAGGAATTTTTTGCACGACTGAACTATGCACCGCAATGCGTTTGTTCTCTCAGAAAAAATCGACTCATCCTCTGGTAGAGTACGGCGCGGCGCTTGTATCTCATCCATCGACCAGTAATTGAAATAGCACTTAACATATTATTGTTCAAAGAAATAAACGTCTCCATGAATACGTCATTTCACCAGAAAGTAAAATACGTCATTAAGAAAATTCCCAGGGGGAAGGTAGCAACCTATGGACAGATTGCTGCTTTTGCTGGCAATCATCGTGCTGCTCGTCAAGTAGCTTGGGTACTACATTCGTCTTCTCGAAAAGACAAGTTGCCATGGCATCGGGTCGTTAATAGTGAGGGCAGGATTTCACTAAGACCAAATTACGGCTACGAAACACAAAAAGAGTTATTGAAAAAGGAAGGCATAAAGTTTGATGAAAATGATCGTATAGATTTTAAGAATTATCTTTGGGACCCATGGATGATGCTACAGTAATATTGAACATTAATCAGCTGATAGACTGCTGTACAAGAGAAAGGCATTACAACTTATTGCTGGACATCATGGGGTCGCTTGTTACGCCCCCGCACGGGTGAAATATCACTCATGGTATGCGCTCGTGTTGCAGAACGCTTGATCATCCCGCCGAATTCTTGCTGGGGCTCAAGGGAGAAGGATTATACTTCCCTCCCGTAGATACTAACAGGACTCTTCTCGAAGCACTGTTGCTGAATAGTCTGGTGTCGGTGAGTGGTTTTGACCTACCACGATCCTCCTCCTCCCCCTCCAAATCCTCCACCACTGAACCCTCCGCTGAAACCGCTTCCTCCGGATGCTGCGGAGGTTCGCGACGGCGAGGATGAGAATGTAGCACCCATGGTTCGCAGCCCTTCACCCAGATCTGCTACCAGAAGTGCAGTATAGAATCCAGTTACTGGCCAGGCTGAAGATTCATACCAGCCGGGTGGTTCTCTATACAGATCCTTGAAGGCCTCGGCCCATTCATCAGCTACTCCCATTACCATGGCATAGGGGAGAACTCGATCGAATACCGTAGGATCTTCCTTGGATAGTCTTTCCAGACGATCCTTCTCGGCCCTATTGATGAACTCCTTCAGACCAAGCAATTCATAAAGCATCAATACCCCTTTTACACTCAGTCGAGGCATTATGAAGGAGAAAGCTATGACGATAGCTCCTGAAAGAGGAAAGGATATCATTAGATCCAGTCTGCCAAAGGAACGGGTCAAGAAAATACCACCTATTATCAGCGCCATGCCGAAACCCAGATAGGCCTTTCTCATCTTATCCGGACGAGCAGAAAAATAGCCATTTCTTGTCAGTCCTTGATAGAGGGAGTTTCTGATGGATGGAAGATGAAGGTGGAATTTGTTTTTCAAAGACGAAAGGGCCACTTCCGTTTTTCCGCTTTCAAAGATTCCCATGAGAAATGACAGTTCGTGTTTTTTCAAATCGCGGTCGCTAGCATAATCCTTTTTCAGAAGAGTAAAATAGTAATCTTTCTTGGACAGAAAGAGCAGTTTGGTCGAGGTTGTCTGCCTAATCTTCATGTAGCCTCTTACCGCAAGGTCAATAGCCATGGCGGTGATATCGGTTAGATCGGCTCGCTCATCCATCAAGGTGCCTGCCTCCGAAGGGGTAAGCTCCGGCGGGGGACGGTATTTGACCATTATCGAACGCTCGACTTTGGGGTTCCTGCCACGGGTGAACCAGAGCAGGAACATCAGGACGAAGACTATCACCGGAACAAGAAAGAATCCGTTATCTTGAACTAGCCAAAGGATCCGGAGGAAGATGCCGGGTTGAATCAGGTATCCTTTAGGAATAGAAACAACAATGGTCAGGCCTTCCCTTGGTCCTATATTATCCAGGGTAGCCACCAGGCGTGAACCCTCCCAATAAACTCGGGCCTTGGAACTGGTCGAGCCCCTGGGACCAGTGAAACTCTTCCATGTTACCTCTTTTTGATCAATTTCATCGGGAAGATTGATCAAGGCTTTCGCCTCACCGATGGTGACATCCCACTCATCCCCGGTCACATTCCAGTAGAGCTCATCATGGTCATTGAAATAGTTGATGCCTCGCTCAACCTGGTAAGAAACGTTATAGGTTTGAATTCCTCGAACATATCGGGAAGGGTCACCGATTCTTATACTTGTGTAGGTTCCCTTTCTGGAGGTTTCGTAGGGGTGATCAGTTCCATTTCCATCGGTTACTGAGATAACTTTCAGGCGAAGATTATAGTTGACAGATCCTCTCTTGTACCTGACGGGAATGTCCCGGTAGATTCCGTGTTTGGATTCCAATTGAAAATCTACGGTGATGTGTTCATTGACGGTAAGAGTACTGTCGTTGCCAAGGGTTATTTCGGAGGTGAAGTTCTCAATTGTCCAGCCCCAGGCTCTAGACGTGAAGAAACAGACCAGCAAAAGACAACTCAGGCCAATAAACTTGCTTGTCTTCTTCATGTGCCCTCCGTTCTTACTTTGATCAAAACTTTACCTTGACTACATCTCTTTCTGATTCTGAAGGAAGCAAGAAGTATTCAGTCCTCTTGAATCCGAATCGCCCTGCAATTAAGTTGCTGGGGAAAGCTTCGGTCATTATGTTCATATCCCTGACTACCGCGTTGTAGTATCTGCGAGAAAGCTGGATAGCCTCCTCCAGCTTTGACAATGTCGACTGCAGGTCCATGAAGTTTTGATTAGCTTTGAGATCAGGGTAGCTTTCGGATATAGCGAACAGACTCTTGAGCGTCGAGGAAAGAAAATTCTCTGCCTCACCTTTTTTTTGGCCAGGCTCAGTCACCTGCATGGCCATGCTCCTGGCTTTTGTTACTTCCTCCAGGGTTTTCTTCTCATGGGAGGCGTATCCTTTAACTGTTTCTACTAGATTAGGGACCAAATCATATCTTCTCTTGAGCTGTACATCCACGTCCGACCAAGCTTGCCCGACTCGAAATTTAAGACCCACCAATTTGTTGTAAATAGCAATCATCCATATTGCTATACTTACAACCACTACAACCATGATTCCTAATAACACCCATCCTATCATTTATTTCACCTCACTGTGCAATGTTGGTAAGACGCATCCATACTATCTCATCTACGGAAATAGTCAAGCATGCGATTTGAATCAGCTAGAATGTAACCGAAATTGACCTGCCCCCCTAGAATCGGCCCAGCTATCATTTTAGAGTATGAAATGAGGAAAGGACGAGGATTTGAATGGCCAGGAGAAGCTACATCTCTCATGATATCATCAATAAGCTAAGCGGAGCAGAGGTTCGTCTGAGCGAGGTCTCCCTGAATAGATTCTGATTAATGAATGGGGTTTCTGACGTTTCTGGTACTCCTGACGTTTTGTGCAAGCTGTGGGATGGAGGTTCCTCATTTTGAGGGAGGGGTGATTAGTAGGCCTCGCAAACAAAACCATCCCCTTTTATGCCTTGCTCTTGTTTTACGAAGAGAAAGATTTTGGCGAAGGTTTCCCTTATGACGATTCATTATGACTGGATCGATTCTAATTCTTACAAAACTGGAGTCTTGTAGACTGGAATGTGAATATTCTCTTTCACATTCTCAAAAAAAGTTCTAATAACGTCCTGCCCGGGAAGCCAAACTGAACAATTCAAATTGAGAATTTCTGTTTTTCGTGACAAAAGTTCTCTTTCTGGATTGAGATTTTCCTGTGCTTCAAAATCTTTTTTACCCTTGTTGACGCCATTTCAAGTCCAACCTAATATAGAGCCCGCTAATCAGGGTCGCTATTGCCGCTAAAATCCCCAGAAGGGTAAATCCACTCTGAAATCCATAATTGTCGATAAGGTAACCGACCCCGGGTAAGGTAAGAGCTGATAATACCATTCCCCCACCAAGAACAAGTCCTACTGAAGTTCCCACTCTTTCACCGCGGGTTAGTTCAGCAGAGAGGGCAAGTCCCACAGGAAAGGTGACAAAAATACAAAAACCTATTCCCACAAGAAGAGCAATGAGCACTTCATAATTCAATGTGGATTCTTCTACGACTGATGCCACTGTAAACTGGAAAAAGAAAAAAAATATAGTTAGCCCCACAAGACTTAAAAAGATTATCTTTCCTTTGGAAACTCTATCCCCCATGATGCCACCCAGAGGCTGAGCAATCAAACCTATTCCCAGCATTATCCCCGTGAGCAGTCCTGCTATGTTAATAGACGAACCTTTCTCCATAAGAAAAGAAGGTAAGAAAGAGATAAGTCCCTGGAATACCGCACCCCTCAGGCCAAGGATTAAGATTAAAAGAAAGATGGGTAGGGTTATTACTCCTGCAAGACCTTTGTCTCCTCTTTGCCTGGGTTCTCTCAAAGCTGACCAACACAAAATAAGAGCTGCAAATGCGGGTAGGATAAGAACTATTGCTGCTAATCTCCACTTCAATCTGGAGATAAGCCAGGCAATAAGAATAGGAGAGATGAATCTACCAAGCTGACCCCCTGCTCCATAAATACCTAGAGCCCGACCTTTCCTGGTAAACTCTTTGGTGATGAGGTTGGTGCTCTGAGGGTGATAAGTTGTGGTGGCAAGTCCTATAAAAAAAGAGGAGAGGAGAAGAACACTGAATCCGTTACTTAAACCAAGGATAATCGCTCCCAGAGCATAAAATATAAAACCCATAGCTATAAAAGTAACCCTTTTCCGGTAACGATCCGCCCAGTATCCAACTGGAGACTGCAGTATGGCACCAATTATAGCCACGGAGGCGACCAAAATACCAGCCTCAAAGTAGTCTATGCCAAGCTGGAGAACCAGGACAGGAATAAAAATGGGTAACAGAAGAGAGTAAAAATCATTGACAAAATGAGTGAATGATAAAACCACCAAGGTGTGTGTCTTTATGAACTGTCCCATTTCTGCAGTGCTCCAAAAATAGCTTTTTACAGATCATATAAAAATGGCCGCTTCTGTAAATTATTACCCCTCCAGCCAAGGAACAAAAAAGTCGGACGCTCTGGCCAAATAAGGGCATGTGTGTGGTCAAATTTGACCCTTTGGCTATCAAGTCAAAGGGATTTTTTATGAATTGATTCTTTTCTATACCCCAAAACAATTAGATAACAGAGCCTTAAGTTTTTGCCGCAGAACAGAATAAGAATAGTATCTTATCCCCAGCTCATAGTTATGTTCAACCATCTCTTTTGCCAGGACTGGGGTTTCAAGAACCTTTTTAGTAAGCTCAACTGCTTGGGAATCGACATAATCGTTCAATTCGATAACCTTAAATCCCTTGGGTTTAATGTCTATGGCATATATAGAATAATTGTTAACTACGATAGGCCTTCGAAAGTATATGGCCTCCAGAAAGGCATTGCCAAAACCTTCAAAATTGGAAGGATAGGTTACCAGATCTGCGTGATGATAGATATCCTGAGGACTATATACCTTCCTTCCATCAGAGGTTTTCCCTCGATAAGGCTTGATAATATCAGAGATAAACAATGTATCCACATTCATGATTGAAGAATACTCACGCACTCTCTTCTCATACTCATAGCCTTCATCTCCTGAAGCATAGGAGATGATCAGTTTTGCCTTTAGCCCCAACCGACTCACCAGCTCTACCGAATGTTCAACGCCTTTGCGTTTAACCACTCTTGTCGGCTGAAGGATCAAAAGCTCATCTGCTTCAAGACCAAGAGATTCTCTTATATCAGAAGAATAATCATCAAAAGAGGGAGGATTCTCAAAATCCATAACATTGGGAACTATGTTTGCCGAGATACCTGTTCTAAGACTTAACTGGTTATCTTGGGAGGAGTTTATGACGACATGCTGAATAGATGGTAGGTGAGGTGGAAAAGCCATATTAAGATAATCCCAGACAGCATTTGTTAGAAATCGTTTGCGTTCCCAGAAAAAATCGTGGTGATGAGCAATGGTGGGAATCCGTGTCTCGGCGATTACCTCAGTAATAGCAACTCCCAGAGGAATATTCAAGGGGATAGCAAGGACGTTTTCTGGCACCAGAAGATTAATTCTAAAGCCTCTGATAAATTCATAGATGTGCTTTTTAAGCTTATCTTTTATCTGGTGGATCTTTTTGGTGGTAGATGGCGGTCTGGTTTTAACGCCGAAACATCCACGAGAGATCTCTTGAACTGGAGGATACTTAAAATGCGCCTCTTCTGCTAGGAGCGATCTTTGATTGGGTTTATCTTTATCGAATTCGCCAGCCATATAAAAGCAGAGATGGCCCTCACTTTCAAAGATGCTGGCCCACTTTGCTGTCTCCAGGGAAACTCCATCGGTTCCGGCAAGCCTGGTGGAAATAAATCCGATATTCATTGCCTCTCCTTTTTTAAGAATTTTTGATAATAAATTCGGAAATCAAACCCAACATCCTTTCAAAATCTTCCGGTTTAGAATATCTATGATCTGCACCTTCGATAATTTCCAACCTGCTGTTCTCCATTAAACCTGCTATTTTTTTACTTTGTTCAATGGGAACAGCCTCATCATTATCCCCGTGGACAATTAAGGCTGGAATTTTTATTTTCTTGACAGCTTCATATCCATTAACTTTTTTATCATCCTCAAAAAAGGAATAGTTCAACGTAAATTTTCTCCCATCGCTACTTGTATAATAAATAAAACCTTTTTCTTTCCAGGTTTTAATTTCCTGTTTGCTTTCCTGAGCAACTAATTTGCCCAAATCATCTGAAACTGGAGATTTCAACGCTAAAATAAATAAATAATCTGTTTTTGAAGCCGCTATAACACTTGCTATTCCACCAAAGCTTGAACCCACCAGACCGATTTTTGAATATCCCAATTCTTTCAGAAACCTAATTGCATTTAGAATGTCGTCCACAGCTTCAGAAATTGTTATATCTTCAAACTCCCCCTCACTTTCTCCATGAGCGAAAAAATCAAATCTAAAGGCAGAAATTCCCTTTCCATTCAGAATTTTTTCCAACCTAATATAGGTGTAGCTATCTTTACTGGAAGTAAACCCATGACATAAAATCATAATTGGCCTGTCTTTGTTGGGCGTTGGATTTGCTAGTATTCCACAAAGTCTATTTCCTTTAGTGTTTTCAAAAAATAGTTTTTCTTGCATATTACTGATTAAAAGTTAAATTATTTAGGCATTTTACTAAATCGGTGGACTTGTGGCAAGTCGGTGAGGTGATGTCAAAAAAAATCCTCCGCCTGAGGGTAAGGTAGTCAGGCGGAGGAAGTAAATCTACAGGTTTTGTCTAGTCCATCTCACCTAAGTCTCTACCCATTCTTCCCCACCGCGGTTTATCATGATCTTCATCGGTTCCGTCACAATTTTCGTCACAGTCACAGTCCGCGTAATACTGCTCCATGAGTCGGACTCGTGTTTCCAGCTGCTCCGGGGTTAGGACACCAGCTTTAACCAGATTCCCTAGATGTATCTTTTTGGCGGCCAGCATCTTCTGGTGAAACTCTTCTGAGGTGAGGCCTTTTTCTTTGGCAATATCACCCATGCTTTTCCCGGCATCGAGTTCTCTTTGTAGTTCCTCAGTGCTGATTCCCAAAATTTGGGCTCTGGTCTCCAGCATCTGGGTGTATCCAGATCTTGGCCCGGACCACGAATTTAGTCCTTGGCCCCTTCCTCCCTGAGCATAGACGCCCGCTGCGTACCAAGCAACAGTCCCGGCTATGAGTGAGCCCATAACCACAACGACGATTATCTTCTTCATCGTCTTTACCTCCTTTAACTGGTATTTTTGGTGAAATATTATTTCACCTTTCAATAAGTAATACATTTCTCTCATTAATTTATTTCAAGTAAATGGAAAAGAAACTAGTTAGTCATCTTTTGCGGGTTCTTCTCTGCGATTGGCACCGGACACAGTCCAGCCCCAGAGATATCCCAGATTTTGGTTCTTTCTGTAACAATTGCTTTCTTCGGACATTTTTCCAGACAGTCTCCACAGAGGATACACTCTGAGGAGTCTATTCTAGGAGGCTTGCCAGCTATGGTCCGAGACTTACATACTTTCTGGCAAAGCCCGCAATTTACACAATTAGAACTGACCCTAACTTTAAAGAGGGAAAAACGGGAAAGTAGTGCCAGGAACGCACCTAGTGGGCACACATAGCGGCAAAAAGGACGGTACATTATTATGGATAGGATACCGAACGTTAAACCAAGACCGATGGATAAGGGAGTTCCACCCCAGGTAAACAATGCCTTGAAAGGGGTATAATCCTGGAGAATAACCTGACCAGTGACTAAAACTCTCACTACCAGATATCCCAGTAAAACGTATTTAACTTTGGTAAGGTAGCGGTTCCAAACAGAGGGGATTATTCGGGAGATCCTCTTGAAGTGCAAAAGCTCCTGTAAGGCTCCAAAAGGACAGATATAACCACAGAAAATTCTGCTCCATAAAAGAGCGGGAATAAGAACTGTTAGAAAGAGGAGCAGGTAACCGGTTTGCCATTTTATAAACAGATTCTGTATAGCAGTGAGCGGGCAAAGGAATCCTCCTAGATAGAGCCCCAGCACCGCTACCGAAGCTATCAAAATGATTTTTCGATACTTATAACGGGAACGTATGATTATGAGCGCGGTAACTCCCATAAATACTAAAAGAAGGATTAGTTTGATCAATTGATCATGAATAAAGTAGGGTTTTTCTCTATCTTGTGTAGTGGTCGGCAGACTAAAACTCTTTTCAACCTCAGGAGCATTGAATTTAGCTCCCGAGCCAAAATCACTGGCCCGAGCTGGTAGAACCGTAAGCAAAAGACTCGCAAGAAGGACCAGGATTATTACTCCCGCCAAAAAAGCTTTTTTGTTTCTTCTCATTTTTTGCCCTGTCCTTTCTGAAAATCTACCAGGCAGCTAGAAAATAACCTCTAATTTCTCAAACTGGTCAAAGCGACAGAAAAAATTAGTACGCCTAAACTCAGTCCTCGTCTCCCTCTGTTACTGTGATAGACAGCACTGCCTCCTCATACCCCTCCTTGGAGCAATCCTTGGAAATCTTCAAAAATCCCTCACCGATAGAGCTAAGAGACACCTGAAACCACTTCTCATAGAGCTGGGGGCCAATTTCTTCCCAGTCAGTCTCACCCAGGATTTGGATACCCTCCCAGTTAAACTGATAGTCAAGAGAATCATCCATGGTACACCTACGGTGAGTCCTTTCCACTCGCACCCCTATCTCGCCCACCGTACCTATAGGAGCTTCTATTCGATCATAGTTAAAGCTAAATTCACAGGCCAGTGCGGGGAAAGAAACTATAGCCATCCCCATCAAACTGAGAATGAGAGAAAAGATGAGTAGCTTTACTCTTTTTTTCACCATCTTCATTTGTTTCATCTCCTTTGAGTAAAATTAAGCGTCGATCCTGCAATGAACTGGTTTCCATCTTTCATATTTTTGGTAGAAAATCATTCTCTCTTTCACTTATTAATACATTTAATAGCAACGATTTATTTCAAATGGAGGGCAAAAATTGGCTGGATTCTCTTTTGGAAATTTTGTTGAGTGGATGGTTTTGACTAAAAGGACGAGTTTTTGATTATTGGACAGGATTACCGGTGAGTTCGCAGGAGGGAGGTTGGAGCTCCTTCCTTTTCCTTTCTCGGTCCCCTCATAGGTCTTCTCCATTTACGGGTGAGTCTGAGTGCAGAAGCACGGAAATTTTCTCCATCCCATTTCCCCACTGCCCGGATGCGCTCCCCAACTTTAAAATCGGATCCTGTTGGAAAAAAAGTATTCTTGGTGAGTTCAACAAACACTTTCTGTTTGTGCCTGGTTTCTACCACCAGTCCACCGCTTCTGATTTCAATCACCTCTCCTACTAAGCTGTTTTTCCATATTCCCCTCCCTCTTCCGTAGAAAGATCGTAGGAGAGGGATCTTACCTTGAGCGACCTTCTCTTCCATTGCTTCGTTGATTCCGCTAATAGCTAAGGCTGTACTAGCAACAAAAATGAGTAGAAGAAGAACAGCCAGAAGTTTCTTGAATGGTTTTTTATAGGAAATGTCGTATCGGGAAAGAATGGTGCTAGCAACAACAAAGAATATGAGCCCAATTAAAATCCAGTGATAGGGAAAGGATTCCAGGAAAGCCAAAATACCTATCATACCAAAGGAAAGAAATTCTAAACTTCCTGAGATCTTCATGGTAAAGAAAGCAAGATTGAGAAAAAGAATAGCCAGCAGGAGGGAAAGTGCCAGTCCTCCCCCGAATCCTAATTTTCGGGCCAGAAAAACATACTTAGAGCGAAAGTTAATCTTCTCATCCTTAATTTTCTTCATTATTTTTGTTTCCAGATGTACCTCTTTATCTTGGTTCATATTAGTGAATTATCTCCTTTTTCTTGCATATTGTTTTCAAAATCCGTTTTCCCCTGAAAATAAAAGTTCCCACCGTCTTGACAGGGATTCGCAATATATCACTAATTTCCCGGTAGGATTTATCTTCAAAGTAATATAAGACTAACGGTTCTCGATATTTAGCCTCCAATTCATCCAAACATTGTTTCATCTTTTCTCGTATTTCTTCCTTGATAAAGGCATCCTCCATTGAATCACCTTCATTCCCCGGGGAAAAGTTAATTTTCTCTAAGTTGTCTAAAGAAACCTGTTTTCCCCTGCTTGCCCTCTTCACGAAATTTACTCCCTCATTATGAGCAATCCGATAAATCCAAGGGGAAAATTTCCGCTTGGTATCAAAGCCAAATAGATTTCGGTAGGCTTTAATAAACACATCCTGCACCAAATCCTCCGCTTCGTCGGGGCGATTCGTCAGGTACCGCAGATAACGATAGAGTTTTTGCTGATAGCGCCCAACTATTTCTGCATACAGTTCGTTGTTTTCGCTGCGAATCTTTTCCACTAACTCTTCATCAGATAGGTCTTTCATAAAAGGATAATTAGTTTTAGGTTTCTTTGCCTTTCATGGTGGAAAGTCTGCGGATATGCTTCTTTTCCTCCCCGATTATCTTTTTAACCAGGTCACGATCCCCAGGTTTAACTACTTCCAGCATCTCGTAGAAGAAGAGAAGCGTGTCCTTTTCGAAGTTAATGGCTGAATTGATAGCCTCCAGTTCATCTTTTGCCTCCCTGGCCAGGTTGATGGCCGTATCGGGACCGGTGAAGAATCTGGAATCTACCAGAGCCTTAAGATAGAGTTTTGCCTCCTCCCAGTTGTAGGGGGTTGTTTCCGGTCCTTCCTTGAGGGTGTCATAGAAACCCTGGAAGGTCTTGAGATGTTTTTCTTCCTCCTCTGCCAGACCCCGGAAAAGCTCTTCAAGGCTCTTTTCCCTGGCTAGCTTTGAGGCAGCCTGATAAAAAGCCTGACCACTTCTTTCTGTACTTATAGCCATTTCTACTGCTTCCCGCACCGAAAAAAAGATACTCATTGATACACTCCTTTCTCTTCCTGAATCTTTCTTAGTTCTGATTTTTAGCTGGATTTTCCTTTACTATCTTTTCATCCTCCATCGAGCAGAGCCTTTTCTTCCCAGAGAAACCATTCTCCAGAATCTTTAAGGTAAGAGCGGGTGTTTTGCAGAAGCTCGTAGTGTTCTTTTTCTTCATCAATCAACCTATTGAAAAAAGCCTTTTGATGGGAATCCTGGGTCTTTTCTACAGCGCCCTGGTAAAACTCAACGCTTTTCGATTCCATATCCATGCCAATTTTTAATGCCTCTAGTTCGTCAGAATTTGCGGCAATTCTTTCCTTAATCTCACTCTTAACTTCCCCAAAGATGGTTTTGATTTTCTCTCTGGGTTTTTTTTCTTCGAAGAATCGGTCGAAGTCTGAGAATTTAAGGTCAGAAAGGATTTCCTTGAGGATAGTTAAGTGCCTTTTCTCATCCTCGGCAAAGGATAAAAACATCTTCTTACCAAAAGGATGGGAAGTTTTCTCGGATGCTTTTTGATAGAAATCCATACCGTCTTCTTCCAACTTAATGGCTGTTTTAATTGCCTTAGAAAGATTATTCATTTCGCTCTCCTTGCCTATTCATAGTTTCTCAAAAACATATTTTTTTCTGCTCCACACCAATCATCCTCAAATATCGAACAATCATATCTCTCTGCAAATCCTAGCATTCTAAAAGTGTATCAAAAATGAGTTAGCAGTCAAATCATTCTCTGGTGGATGGGCCGGGAGATTGCTACCAGAGGAATCTCCACTACCCGTCTACTATTCTCTGCCTGAAAACCTCGCAAACTTCACACTCCAAGTTCCGAACGAAGATGTAGAAATCTAAGCACGTCAGCCCGGCAAAGAATTCCCTGGACCTTCCCCTCTTCTATTACCGGAAGTTGATGAATGTTCCGACGGCTCAGTTTTGAGAGAACCTCATTACCGTTATCTTCGGGAGAGGTAATCTCCAGTTTTTCCCTGGGAGTCATAATGTCTTTGACCTTGGTCGAGCTCCGCCTGTCTGGTGCAACAGTCTTAATATCCTCTAAGCAGACAATACCTCTAAGCTCTCCAGCATCAGAAACTAAAAAGGCTCGTTCTCTTCTTTTGAGAACATAGTCTTCCACAAGCTCCTGAACACTAAGATCGCTACTTACAGTCTCAAAGTCTGGATTCATTAGGTCCTTGGCTCTCAGGTCCTTGAGCATATCTTTCATGAGGACCTGTTGGTAGCCTCTGGTTGCAGCACTGTGGATAAACCAGCCAATCAGAGCAATCCACATACCGTTGAAAAAGAAACCCCTAAGAATCTGCCAGATGCCGAAAAATATCATAAGGAAGGCGATAGCCTGTCCAGTTATAGAGGCAACTCGAGTGGCCTTTCTTAAGTTTCCTGTGATCTTCCAGATCGCGGCTCGTAGAATCCTGCCTCCATCCATAGGGAAACCGGGAATGAGATTGAAAATACCGAGGATAAAGTTAATGAGAGCTAGGTAGCGGCATAGTGCACCCAAGGGCTGGCTGATGTTGCGAAGCCAGTACCATAGTGCCAAAAAGACCAAAGCAATGGCCAGGCTGGATAGGGGACCAACAAAGGCCATATAGAATTCCCGGGAAGGCTTTCTTGGTTCATCCGCAATTTCAGCTACTCCACCAAGGATAAAAAGGGTGATGCTACGAACTTCCTCTCCCTGCTTCAAGGCTACCAGCGAGTGAGCCAACTCGTGGAGCAAAACCGAGGCAAAAAAGAGGAGGCTAGTTGTGGCTCCTATTAACAGATATTGCCAGAGAGGCCAATTTGCATATTGACTGGGAAAGTAATAGCCGGCTAACATCCAGGTGACAAAAGCAAAAATGATGATCCAACTGGAATCAATTCTAATATCGATTCCGAACAAACGTCCTATACTCCATGAAGTTCGCATGACTTATCTCCTTTCTTTAATTTTGTTTGTTACCTTCCTCTGCTCGACCTCAATCTCTTTTATCTCGGCTTTAGCTGGCTCATCCTTGGGAAGAGCTATTTCCGGAGTTATACCCTCATAGTTGGCTTTAATTCGATCTGACTTTTACACTCCTACCTTGCCACAAAATTTCTCCAAAGAACAAAGGTTACATTTAGGCGAGATGGGACGACAAAGGTTTTGACCCAAGGTGACTAGAAGATCGTTAAATTCAATCCAGAATTGAGGTGGAAGCTTCTTTCGAAGAGTAAATTCCGTTTTCTCGGGAGTTGATGTCTTCACATAACCCCACCGGTTACAAATTCGATGAACATGAGTATCTACACAGATTCCCGGTTTTGCATAACCCAGCGTAATTACTAAGTTAGCTGTTTTTCTTCCTACTCCTTTGAATTTCAGAAGTTCGTCCACTTGGTCAGGAACCTGACAGTGGTATTTTTGTACCAGCTGCTCGCATATTCGGAGAATGACACGAGCTTTGTTTCGGTAGAATCCAACCGGATAAATCGCTTTTTCAATTTGCTGGCAAGTCAGCCTCAGCATTGATTGGGGATGGTCAGCCAACTGAAAAAGCCTTCTTGCTGCCTGATTGGTGGTCCTATCCTGGGTTCGAAGACTTAAGATACAGGAAATAAGAACTTTAAAGGGATCGGGGGGAGATCCTGAAACTCGGCCTACCACGGGAACTTTCCATTGAGGCACCAGTTGACGTAGTATCTGCATTACTCTATGGATATCGCTGTTCTTCACGGCTGAACTACGGCTCTATTTTTTCCGAAAACAAGCAAAAAGCTATTTTCGAGAAAAGTTTGGGTTTATCCCTGTCCTGGGGAGAAAATCCCCCCGGGCCTACCTTCTGGAGAGAAATGGGTAACTCAGGTTCTAGCCAGAACTAACAGAATTATTCCCATCACTCCCATAATCAATCCAGCAAACATCTTAGTTCTTTGTTGTCTAATGGAGATTTCCTTTAGCACCAGACTAGAATAGACAACGGTGACGATGGTATTGAGATTAGCTATAGGCCAGGCTGTGGCCATCCCGAGAAGTTTTAGACTACTGGCCAGGCTAGCAAAAGCCACCACCCATAGTAGCCCGGCAAGCATAGCCAGCAAATGGTCCTTTCGAGAAACCTTGGTCCAGCCTTTGTCTTTACCTATAATAAAGTAGCAGGCTAGTGCTCCTACCAATGTGCCCTGTCCCATGACCATAAAATAGGGCCAGACCGAATCCATACTTTCCATAACTAACTTCCCTGGTATGCCAAATAGGCTGTAAAAAAGAGCAGCACTGAGGGCAAATCCAAATCCTACCACCGAATACTGACTAGCTTTTTTCAGTTTTGGTTTTATCAAATGAATTGGACAGGAGGACCTGGCCAGTCCGGTGACAGTAACTAATTTACCCAAAAGGATCGTTGAAAGAAGAACAAGTGCAGTGGCTCCTCCTAGTAAAACCAGGGGGAGTTTGTTTTGCCAGGAAAATTCTTTAAAGATAAAAACCCCGAAAATTACTCCCAGAATAACGGTAAGATTCTTCACGGGAGTTGCTCTTCCTACCCCCACACAATCTACCGAATAGATGTAGCAAACAGTTCCCATACACCAGAGTAGTCCACTCAGATAAGAAAGTGCTATCTGCGGTAAAGAGATTGTCAGCCATCCGGGGAAGAAAACTCCACTAAGACTGGTGCAAATCGCAACAGTGATACACATTGTCAAGAGAAATTCCAGACTGGGAGAGGAAGCATACCGTCGGGGAGTGACATAGAGTCCAAAGAAGATAATACACAGAATGCCATACCCCAGGCCCGACCATAAGATATTACCCATACCTGGCACCTACACCCAACACCAGAACTTAGTTGCCTTCCTGTAAATTATTATACCATCCGATCTCAAGAACTTTCCAATATCCCCACTACCTTGAATTTTTCCAGGAGCTCTGGACCATGGGGTGCCTCAGCCAGAGAACCACTAAGCTCCTTTCCTGCGGAATGAAGTACCTGGTGTCTACCATCTTGCCAGAGAAAACTCTGGGAGACGTCGTATACCTTCCCCCTATAAGCAACGTAGGTTCTAGTTCCGCCTTTGCCATCGTATTGGGCGAGTTCCTTTTTGGTAAATTTCCTCATTTTGAAGGCTCCACTACATAACTAATTCAAAAAGGGAAGAGTAAGGGGGGTCCCTGGGCATGGACCCCCCTTATGTCTTTCTTACCTTAGAAACTTGGAGACAAAGGGAGAAGTCTCACCTCTTCTCAGGAAGTGACCGGAAGGCCCCTCTCCCAAGAACTCGGAAAACCAGGATTCGTGCTCAATTTCTTCATTGAGGATCGCTTGAGACAAGTCGTAGGTTCGATGATCCTTACCGGCAGTCAAATTGCAGAGGTGGGTATATCCCCGCACTGCGCATCTTTCTGCCTCCACCAGCACCCTGAGCATTGCCTGGATGTCCCTGGGGTCCTCTGGCAAGCTGGCGGGTGGACAGGCCGAGGTATCATGGAAAGACTTCATGTCCTCTGGCAGTTTCCCGTCGAGTTCGTAGATGCGGGGAACCAGAGCCTCAAAGTGATTGCGATCTTCAACGCGAGCAGTCTCAGCAATTTCTTTGATCGTCTCCCCCTCCAGTCCAATCAGGTTCACTCGCAGAATCGTGTAGTAATAGTAGGTGGTGAGTTCGGCGGCAGCGTTCTTGACCAGAAGTTCCACTAGTTGGTCAAGGTTGACTCCTGCCTTTTCCACCACTTCCCGGGCTACTTTGGCCATAGTATTACCTCCTTTTTTAGGTTTCTGGCGTCGTCGCTGGCATGGTGAAGGTTCGAGTGCCCAGCTCGTGCTTGATCTATTCGTTCATCGCATCTTGCATCTTCTTGCCGATCATTGGTTCTCTCTTTCTTTCCATAACCCGTGCAGGTTGCAGTACTCACGGGCTGTAATTTTCTCAGGCTTGACATCAAACACCGCCTCCGGGGTATCTCCCGGCTTGAGAAACTGGCGGTAGGCTTTCTCTTTAGCTTCTAACTCTATCCACTCGATGTAGTGTTTCTCTTCCATGGGATGGGGGATGCTGCCCACTTTCACCTTAACTTTATTTTCCATTTTCTCTATTACTGGTAGATGTTTTTCCTGGCCCACATCCTCTCTCTTTTCTTCCATAAGCTGCATAGCCTCTCCGCAACAGACTAATTTTCCTACGCCTGTATGCAGAACCTCGACAATATTTCCACATACATTGCACTTATAGATCTGTTTTAACTTGGTCATCTTTTCCCCCTTCAATTTTTTCTCGTCCCAATTTAGTAGCAGCATACTTTCCCTCTTCTTTTTCTACTAAACCAGCCTCAAGCATTTCTCGAATACTGCTTCTTATCCTGAAAAGCGGTAATCCCGTGGATTTAGCGACTTCTTCTAAGGCGAGCGGTGAGGTTGATGAAACTTTCTTTTCCCTCCTCTTGACTTAATTTTTTATTATATTATAATAATTATAAACTAATAATCGATATTGTCAAGTGCTATGAATGAAAAAATTGAGAGGCTGAAAAGAAAAGGAGTGGTCATGACTCTCCAAAGACTGGCTGTCTTAGAGTTTTTGGAGGGTAACACTAATCATCCTTCCGTAGAAGAGATCTACCGAAACTTGAAGAAAAAATATCCTACTCTGTCTCAGGCTACTATCTATACCAGCTTACAGGTCCTCAGAAAGACAGGAGAGATTCAAGAGCTAAGCATCAGAAAGGAAAAGACCTGTTTTGACCCGAACCCCAAACCCCACCACCATTTTTACTGCCAGGAGTGCAAAAAGATTTTGGATATTGAGATTAGCTGTCCAGTAGCTGAAAAACAATGGGTAGATGGACATAAAGTAAAAGAAGTACAAGCATACTTTTACGGAATTTGTAATTATTGCTTAAAAAAGACAAAAAATAAACGAAGGATAGGAGGTATTACATGAAAACTCTAAAAGGAACAAAGACGGAAAAGAATCTCCTGACAGCCTTTGCCGGAGAGTCGCAGGCGAGAAATCGCTATACCTACTTTAGCTCTCAGGCACGGAAGGAAAGCTACCAGCAGATAATGGGTGTGTTTCTAGAGACCGCGGACAATGAAAAGGAACACGCCAAAGGACTCTTTAAATTCTTGGAAGGCGGGGAGGTAGAGATTGAGGCTTCCTTTCCTGCGGGTTTGATCGGAGATACAAAGGAAAATCTCAAGGCAGCCGCTGCGGGAGAAAACTATGAGCATACCAAAATGTACCCTGAGTTTGCTATTGTGGCAGAAAAAGAAGGTTTCCAGGAAATAGCCTCCGTATTCAGAGCAATAGCAGTTGCGGAAAGACAGCACGAGAAGCGGTATTTGAATCTCCTTGAGAATATGGAGAAGGATAGAGTTTTCAAGCGAGAAAGAGTGGTAAAGTGGAAATGCAGGAACTGCGGATACATACATGAAGGAACCGAAGCACCAGAGGAATGTCCAGCATGTGCGCATCCGAGAGAGTATTTTGAACTTCTGGGTGAGAATTATTAGAGGTGGCAATGTCGCCTAAAGTTGTGCACAAACAATATAGTACGTAGATTTTAAGTTAGGTTAAATTGAAACGGTGAATGAAGGGGTAATTAGGAAGAGAATTGATTATTCTAGCAAAAAGAATGATAAAAAGCCAACGTAGTGATGGTTCCAACAGAACAAACAAAGCTACCCAGTAGTTTGAGTAGATGGGTATTGACTATTGCGGGAACCTTCTCTTTAGGGCTTGGGATTGTGGG
The DNA here is from genome assembly GCA_005223085.1 of Candidatus Aerophobetes bacterium Ae_b3b. Lineage (GTDB taxonomy): Bacteria > Aerophobota > Aerophobia > Aerophobales > AE-B3A > AE-B3B. The sequence goes on from NJBP01000022.1 coordinate 27,502, forward strand.
GATACTTTTGCCTCTTTTGCCTACCACTCCTTTTCTCTTGCTTGCTGCTGCATGCTATGCTAGAAGTTCAGAAAGACTTAACAATTGGCTCTTAAATAATCCCTGGTTTGGGAATTATCTTAGGAATTATTGGAAGGGCAAAGGGATTCCACTAAAGGTAAAGGTCCTATCCATTTCTTTTTTATGGATAACAATAGGATATTCAGCCCTTTTTGTAGTTCAGATTCTTCTAGGCAAGATCATTTTGGTTATAATAGCTATTGGAGTTACTATACATATCCTCTCTATTCGGGTTTTAAAACGGTGACAACAGGATGATAACAATGGTTAACAAATGTCCAGGAGCATCTAACATACGAATACTTACGATTAATAGGAAGATGGGAGAATTTTTTCCCACTAGGTAAGGGTAACGACTGTGGGTTTAGGGGGTATAATAATCTAGGATCAAGCATATAACAGCGTGAATAATTCGGAAATGCGTTGGGTACGAACTTCACAAAAAGCAAAAAAAAACGAGGTGATATCATGAGTGAGGTAGGGGGAAAGGAAAATAAAAAACAGATGATTAAGGATTTGATCAGGAAGTTACATGCAGGAGCAAGACCTGATGAGGTAAAAGAGAAATTTAAAGAGGTTTTGAAAGGTATGGGGCCGGCTGATATATCCCGGATAGAAGAAGAACTCATAAAAGAAGGTATGCCGAGGGAAGAAATTCACCGACTTTGTGATGTTCACATTGCCGTATTCAAAGAGTCGCTTGAAAGAGAAAAAACTTTAGCCTCACCGGGACATCCAATCCATACCCTTATGGAAGAGCACAAAATTCTTCTTCAGTTTGCTGATAAACTGAAAAATGTGGTAGGTGAGATAAAGGGGGCTAAAGAGTTTGATTCCGTTAGGGAAAATATGAAACAATTAAACCATATTGCCGAGCATTTCAAGGAATCAGAAAAACATTATCTGCGGGAGGAAAATGTTCTCTTTCCTTATCTTGAAAAACATGGAATTACCCAACCTCCAGCAATTATGTGGTCTGAACATAATGAGATAAGGAAGAAAAAGGGGGAACTCTATCAACTTTTAGATACCCATAGAAGTATGAATTTTCAGGAGTTTACAAAAACACTTAGGGGTGTGGCCATCGCCATAGGGGATGTACTTTCAAGTCACTTTTACAAAGAGAACAACATCCTTTTTCCCACAGCATTGAAGGTAATTTCTGAAAACGAGTGGAGAGAGATCAGGGGGCAATGCGATGAACTTGGCTACTGCTGTTTTACACCTGAGCACGCAAAAGAAGTCGCCGAACCGGTAGGAAAGCCTGCATCCGAACCACCACCGGTGGAGAAGGGAAAAATCCTATTTGAAACAGGGGAACTCTCAACAGAAGAGCTCGAAACAGTTCTCAACACCTTACCTGTTGATATCACCTTTGTGGACAAAGAAGATGGAGTTCGGTACTTCAGCCAGTCCAAAGAGAGAATTTTTCCCAGAACGAAGGCCGTTATTGGCCGTAAGGTTCAGCAATGCCATCCCCAAAGGAGCTTGCACGTAGTGGAGCAGATTTTGAATGATTTTAAGAAAAATAAGGGGGATGCAGCAGAGTTCTGGATTAATTTAAAGGGACGGCTTATTTACATCCGGTACTTTGCCGTCCGCGATAAAAACGAAGAGTATCTCGGATGTTTAGAAGTAACCCAAGACATCACCGATATAAAAAAGATTGAAGGAGAAAAAAGGCTATTATGATGAAAACTCTCATCATCTATGAAAGACTAAAGCTCAAGACTCCCCGCCTAGTGTTAGGATCTTCGGGAAGGCATTGATAAATTTATGAATTGCTAAAATCCAGAACCATCAAGAGACGGAAAAAGGGCAGTCAGGATTCGAGTAATAGCTAGTGGCTTTGATTATCAGGGTTTTTCAAGGAGATATTCCTTTGGAGCCGACGGAAAACCCGTTGCAGCAGAGAAGTTCTTCGATCTTTTTGCCCTTTTAAGAGAAATAATGAGAATGTTAAAGTGTGAAGGAGTACTGAAATGAAAATGCGAAGTTTGATGTTAGTTGTCAGTGGGATAGCAGCATTATCGGTAGCAGCTTTAAGTACTTCAGCCAGTGAGAGAATAAAGCTCACCCCCGAGATGTCCGAGAAGGAGATTGCTCGTTTGCATCCTAAGGACGTAGAGCCTTCGCTTCTGCCGCTTGACTCTATAGAAGAGCTCCATACAACTGGAACTCCTCAAGAGGTGAATGTCGCCACCTGGCGTCTAAGGGTAAAAGGAGAAAAAGTGAATGCCTCTCTTTCTCTTACGTATGAGGAGCTTTCGCAGATGGAAATGATAGAGAAGAAAGTTATCCTCATCTGTCCAGGATTTTTTGTGGATTATGCCGAATGGGAAGGAGTCCCTCTTTCCACCATATTTGAAAAAGCAAAAGTGGAAGAAGGCTACGAGACTATTACCTTTTATGCCCTTGATGGATACTCCAGTCGCTTTTCGCGGGAAGAGGTCGAGAATAACCTTCTCTTTCTGGCTTTGAAGGTAAATGGGGAAACGCTTCCCAAAGAACATGGGTTTCCAGTGAGACTGGTTGCCGAGGATATCTTGGGGGGACGATGGGTGAAGTGGATTTCCGCTATTGACTTGAAGTAAAAAGCGAATATGAGACAATAGTTCAGGCAGAATGCAGCATTTATGGTTCCTCAAAGAAAAAAATGACCCTACAAAGTCATGATGAGAAGACAAAAAATGATCTTTAAGACCAAAGAGAGACCACTGGAATTTTTTTACAGGGAATCCCCAGTCCGAAATTATCCCTCGGCTCGACCAAGACATACAAACTGTTGAGATAGATAATATTCTACCATGAGACTTACACGAAGAAGATGTTCGGTTGGGTTATTGTTAGCATTTGGTATTGGGGTTATAGGATTAATAATATTCCTGGCAGGCGAGCGCACAATGTCGCAGGAATCTAAATCAAAAACAGGTGAGAAACACCATAACAGACTCATATTTGAGAAGAGCCCCTATCTACTTCAGCACGCAGACAACCCCGTGGATTGGTACCCATGGGGACCCGAGGCATTTGAGAAGGCTCGGAAGGAAAATAAACCTGTATTTCTATCCATTGGATATTCAACCTGCCACTGGTGCCATGTGATGGCACGTGAATCATTCGAGGATTCTGAAGTGGCCAGACTGATGAATGAGGTCTTTGTCTCCATAAAGGTAGATCGCGAAGAGCGACCTGACATAGATAACGTCTACATGATGGTCTGTCAAATGATAACGGGCAGTGGAGGATGGCCTCTTACTATCATTATGACGCCAGACCAAAAACCTTTCTTTGCCGCTACTTATATCCCCAAGGAGAGACGGTTTGGACGGATGGGAATGCTAGAGCTGATCCCACGCATTAAGGAGCTTTGGACAACACGACGAGATGAAGTTTTGAGTTCAGCCAATGAAATTACCGCTGCTCTCCAACAGGTGTCGCAGGATGCACCCGGTGAAGAACTGGACGAGACAACACTAGATCTTGCCTATGAGCAGCTTGCCAAGCGCTTTGATGAGCAGCACGGTGGTTTCGGTGGTGCTCCAAAGTTTCCCACCCCGCACAACTTCCTTTTCTTGCTTCGCTACTGGAAGCGCACCAATACGGAGAGGGCCTTGCAAATGGTCGAAAAAACCCTTCAAGCGATGCGACGCGGTGGCATCTATGACCACATCGGGTTTGGCTTTCACCGCTATTCCACAGATTCCCATTGGTTTGTGCCACACTTTGAAAAAATGCTCTATGATCAGGCAACGCTAGCAATAGTCTACACAGAAGCTTATCAGGCAACCGGAAAAGAAGAGTATGCACAAACGGCACGGGAGATTTTCACATATGTTTTGCGGGATATGACGGCGCCGGAAGGTGGATTCTACGCTGCCGAGGACGCTGAGAGCGAAGGTGAAGAAGGGAAGTTTTACCTCTGGACCGAGGAGGAAATCCGACAGGTACTCGGAAGTGAAGAAGCAGCTCTAATCGTTAAGATATTCAACATCGAAGAAGGGGGCAATTTCATAGAACAGGTAACTGGAAGGAGAACAGCAAGGAACGTTTTGCATCTAACAAAATCAGTTAAAGAACTCGCCTCTGAGCTGAAGATGTCCGACTACGACCTTCAAAAGCGGCTGCAAGCAATGCGACAGAAACTATTCACTTATCGTGAGAAACGCATTCATCCCCATAGAGACGACAAAATTTTAACCGATTGGAATGGTCTCATGATCGCTGCATTCGCAAAAGGGGCACGGGTCTTTGATGAACCGAGGTATGCTGAAGCCGCCAGAGGGGCTGTAGATTTCATCCTTAAGAATATGTGTACTTCTGATGGGGAACTTCTTCATCGTTATCGAGATGAACAAGCCGCCCTACCAGCTCAGGTAGATGATTATGCTTTCCTGATTTGGGGAATGCTAGAACTATATGAAACCATCTTTGAGGTGCGTTACCTTCAAATCGCACTCGACTTGAACAGGGATTTAATAGAACACTT
>NJBP01000023.1 GCA_005223085.1 Candidatus Aerophobetes bacterium Ae_b3b
CCGGCAAAGGATTACTTCGAAGTGTTGAACTTAAGGATAAAGCCACTGGAAAAGAAATTTCCTACCTCACAGGAGTAAAGATAAGAGAAAAAGCTTATGAATTGGGCCTTATCTGCAGGTTTCAGGTCAACTCTTTAGTTATGAGCCCTCCTCTAATCATAACCAAAGAGGAAGCTGATCAAATAGTGGACATCCTAAAGAGAACCTTGGTCGAAGCCGAGAATAGATATTTTTAGAAGACCTTAACCGCCCCTCCTTGATTCCTAGCACAGTATGGTGTGACTATCTAACTTTTGGAGTAATCAAAGGTTAATGAGCAAATGATGAAAAAAGATATTCCGGATTTATCGAGGATAATAAGTGAAACGGTAGATAGAAGAAAAAATGAAATTATTGATTTTTGCCGGGATTTAATCAGAATACCCAGTCTGACGGGAGGGGAAAGGAGGATCCAGGAATTTGTGGCTAAACATCTTAAGGATATGGGATTAGAGGTGAAGGTGTGGGAACCTGATTTATCCAAAATGAAAGGTCATCCCGGATATGTAGATGTCGGAAAAGATTATGTGAATAGACCTAATGTGGTAGGGATTTATAAAGGGAAGGGGGGAAGATCTTTAATTCTTAATGGACATACTGATGTGGTGACACCAGAACCTTTAAAGAAATGGTCACATCATCCCTGGGGAGCCGAGATTTGTAGAGGTAAGATTTATGGAAGGGGAGCCTGTGATATGAAGGGAGGAATTACCGGAATGATCAAAGCGCTGCAGATACTTCTAGAATTGGATTTAGCTCCCCTTGGAGATGTAACGCTAGAAGTGGTAGTAGATGAGGAGGCAAGTGGTAATGGAACTTTAGCCTCTGTTTTGGAAGGATATAATGCAGATGCGGCTATATTTGCCGAACCTACCTCCTGTGTGATTATGCCTGCCCATAGAGGAGCCTTTTTTTGGAGAGTATATATAGAAGGCAAAGGCGCTCACGCCGGTGTTAAGTACCAGGGAATAAGCGCCGTAGAGAAAGGGATGCTAATATACAGAGCCCTAGAGGGGCTAGAAAATAAGAGAAACGAGATAGGGAAGAAACATCCTCTGTACGGTCATTATCCTGTTACTACCCCGGTATGTGTGGGGAAATTTAATGGTGGTTGGTATCCATCATCTGTACCGGAGGAATGTATATTAGAGGGGAGTGTAGAATTTCTTCCCGGAGAAAGAGTCAAGACGGTAAGAGAGCAGTTTGAACAAACAGTTGAAAACACCGTTAAAAAGGACCCTTGGTTGAAAAAACATCCGCCTAGAATTGAGTGGTTTGGATTAAGTTTGCCACCGGCACAAATTTCGTCTGATCATTCCCTGATAAAAACTTTTAAAAGAGCTTATACTGAAATCAGGGGTAAAGAGGTAAAGATAGCGGGCTTTCCAGCTGGATGTGATATGCGAATCAGAGTACTGTATACCAAGACTCCATCCATAGTCTTCGGGCCAGGGGACATAAGCTTAGCTCATAGAGTAGACGAGTTCATTCACATAGAGGAACTGCTCTTGTTTATAAAAATCCTTGCCCTGGGAATGTTGGAGTGGAGTCAAAAAGAAAATTATTTGGAGAATTAAGATATGGCAGATGAAACTTAGCGAATTTATTCAATGACCAAGAAAGGATAGATCTATGGAGAAAGTCGGTTTTGGAATTATTGGGGCAGGAATATGGGGAAGTGTTCATGCGAAGGTATATGCTAAAGATCCTCGGGTAAAATTAATTTCCATATGTGATGTAGATGAAGAAAAGGCTAGGAAATTAGTAGAAAAATCAGGAGCAGAAAATTACTGTACAGATTTTAATGATCTTGTCAAAAGACCAGATATTGTAGGTATTTCCATTGCTACCCCTGATTTTACTCATTTTCAACCAGCTATGGCAGCCATCGATGCAGGAAAGCACCTGCTGATAGAAAAACCTATGGCTACCAGAGTGGAGGAAGCAGCTAAAATACTGAAAGAGGCGAAAAAAGCTAAAATAAAGCTTATGGTCGACTTTCACAATCGCTGGAATCCTTGTTTTCTAAAGATAAAGGAGTCTATTGACAAAGGTGAGTTGGGAGAGATTTCTCTTGTTTATCTTAGGCTAAGCAATCCAAGCGTTGTCCCCTTAAAGTGGTTCCCTTGGTCAGAAAAAAGTAGTGTAGCCTGGTTCTTGGGTGCTCATACTGTTGACCTTGCCAGGTGGTTGTTAGAAGATGAAGTTAAGAAGGTATACTGTGTCTCAAGATCCAAGGTACTACGAGGAAGGGGAGTTAATACTCCTGATTTTTTTGAAAGCGTCATAGAATTTAAAAAGGGCTGCATTGTAGTTATGGAAAATGCCTGGATATTGCCTGAAACTGAGCCTAATATAGTAGATTTTAAGTGTCAGGTCATAGGAAGTAAGGGCAGTATGTATGCTGATCTTAGCCATCATCGTGCTCTGGAGAAATACACTGAGGAAAAAACTGAATATCCTGATGTTTTTGGCCTAACTGAAATTTATGGCAAATTAATGGGGTTTGCCTTCCAAAGTATAAGGCATTTTATAGACTGTGTAATGGAGGATAAAGAGCCTATATCAAGTGGGAAGGACGGCCTGGAGGTGACCAAAACTATATGTGCTATGGAAGAGTCTATACTCTCAGGTAGTCCTGTGGAGATAGGGTGATATTCCTCCCCAAATCTTGTTCTTTCCGCTCGAGGAGAGATTACAACCAACATTACTATCGAATTTGGGCCAATAGTAGCTTCCCCATGGATAAAATTATTCTTCAACTGACCTTGCCTTTCAAGATTTCCCCCTTTTAAAAATTTTGAGGGAAGTTCTGCTAACATTGAGACTTTTAGGGTTGATGCGGCTTTTGACAGTGAGATCTAATTTTGGTAGTCTGTGATGAACTGGCCAAAAAGGGTTTCAAAGGAGTGATGGGAGCAGCGCTGGTGGCTGCGTTGATCTTCCTAACTCCCTTTGTTCCCGGACAGCTTAAAATAGAAGCGGTGGTAGAGGTTACATTTAGTCTCTCTCCACAGACTTCTAATTTTCCCTAGGAAAAAATAGAATGAAGCAACGCGATAACGGCAAATTTTTCTCCAGGGGAAAACTAGACCCTGATTTTTTGGAGGGACTTCTCCAATCTCTCCCTCAAGATCGAAGAGTAATTGTGGGACCAAAAATTGGAGAAGATGCAGCGGTTTTAGACTTTGGGGAAAAATATCTGGTCGTAAAAACCGACCCCATAACTTTTACCTTTGAGAACATTGGCTGGTATGTGGTAAATATTAATGCTAACGATATAGCCTGCATGGGGGCTACCCCTCGCTGGTTCTTGCCAACTCTTCTTCTTCCTCAGCAGGGCACTTCCAAAGAGTTGATAAAGATTATTTTTGACCAGATGAAATCAGCCTGCCAAAAATTAGGTATCTTCCTCATAGGCGGACACACGGAGGTGACCTATAACCTTGATCGACCTATTGCCGTAGGGCAAATGATAGGAGAGGTGGAGAGAGAAAAATTGGTTAAGGGTTCAGGAGCAAAACCAGAGGATGTGGTTCTTCTTACCAAAGGAGTTGCTATAGAAGGCACTCACGTTATTTATCAAAAAAAGAAGAAAGAGTTTAAAAAAAGACTTGCTCCAGACGCGCTGGAGAGGCTAAGTCGCCTGCTTTATCAACCTGGGATAAGTGTAGTGAAAGAGGCCCTTTTGGCGACAAGAAGTTGTGAGGTTCACTGCATGCATGATCCTACCGAGGGTGGATTGAGGACAGGACTGTGGGAGCTGGCTTATGCCTCAGGCATGGGAATAAGAATCGAGAAGGAAAGGATAGCGGTGTTGCCAGAAACTGAGACAATCTGCAAGTTTTACGGATTAGATCCTCTGGGTCTTCTGGCCTCGGGAGCTTTGATTCTTACTTTGAGCCCCAGCGAGGGAAAGAGACTCATCGAGATCTACGAAAGAAAAGGAATAAAATGTAGTCTCATAGGTGAAGTGGTTCCCCGCGAGCTCGGGTTAAAGATAGTCGAGAAAGGGAAAGAGTCAGATCTTGGGGGACCCTGCCGGGATGAGATAAATAAGGTTCTGTAAAAAAGGAGGCTTAGATGCCTAAAATTGGGGTTAGTTAATATTCTCGTAGTGGAAACACTCAAAAGATGGCTGAGTTTGTTTCCGGCTATTGACTTTTTCTTTTTTTATAGTATATTTTTGTAAAAGTAAAACTTCTTTACTTTGAAAGGAGAATCAAATGAATCGTCCAGGTAAGGTAAGTTTCAAAGGACAAATTACAATTCCTAAAGAAATAAGAAATAAACTGGGGGTAGCTCCAGGAGATTTTGTCCTTTTTGCAGAAGAAAAAGGTGCAGTTGTGCTTAAGAAAGCGAGGATATCTCCTGAAGAAGAATTCAACAAACTAGTTACAACCCTGGACAAAAAGATTAAAAAACTTGGAATTACTGATCAGGATATTGAGGATGCTATTAAGTGGTCAAGAAAAAAGTAGTATTAGATACCAATGTTTTGATTTCTTCCTTACTGAAACCAAAAAGTAAAGCAAGGGACATATATAGATTAGTCTTAAGAGGAGAGGTAGAACTCTATATTTCTGTAAATTTGATAAGCGAATTATCAAGGGTGTTGGAATATCCTAAATTTAAATTTGAAAAACTTCAAAAACAGGTATTTGTAAAGAATATAATGAAAGTAGCTACTGTTTTGGTTGATCCAAAATTAAGAGTGAATGTGATTAAAGAAGACCCTCCAGATAATAAACTCTTAGAATGCGCAGTTGAGGCGAAGGCTGATTATCTCATTAGTGGAGACAATGAACATCTTCTGCCCCTTGAAAATTTTGAAGGAATAAAAATAATAAGTCCAAGTGAGTTTCTGAAATTATATCAAAAGCTAAAATCCAAGCATTCTTAACTTCACGGGAGAAATCGGTTCCGCATTTAGGGATTGGTATGCAAGCATAGTCTTGTGTACGTAGACCCTCTTGGCGCTACGTGCTTCAGGAGCCTTACTTTTGATTGTAGATGGAGGAAAAGCGGGAGAGTTCTGTCAAATTTATGAAAAAGAGGAAATAGCGTGCAGTGTAATTGGTGAAGTTGTTTCCCGGGAGAATGGAGTTAAAATGGTAGAAGGGAAAGAAGAGCTGAGTCTTTCTCAGTCTAATCAGGATGAGCTCAGTAAAATTCTGTAAATGGCAAGAAAAGGAGATTAATATGGGCAAGATTGGCATAGTTTATTATTCTCGTGGTGGGAAAACTGAGAAAATGGCAAAGCTCGTTTATCGGGGAGTGGAAATGGAGGAAGTAGAAGCTGAACTTAAAAAGGTAGAAGAAACCTCTTTAGAAGATTTTCTTTCATGGGATGGAATAATTGTAGGTTCACCTACCTATTACGGATTAGTCGCTGCTTCCATTAAGGATCTTTTTGATCGCTCAATAAAGTATCATGGGAAACTAGAAGGGAAAGTGGGAGGAGCTTTTTCCTCTGCGGCCAATATTGGAGGGGGAAATGAAACTACAATAATTTCTATTTTGCAAATGATGTTAATTCACGGAATGATAGTGAAGGGTTCCTCTAAAGGGGATCATTATGGACCGGTAAGTATTGGGTCACCTGATGAGCGAGTAGAGAGTCAATGTGAAGCTTTGGGAAGGAGAGTGGCTAGATTAGTTAAGAAGTTGAGTAAGAAGGAGAGATAAAAGAGTGCTAATTATTCCAGCCATAGACTTAAAAGAAGGTAGATGTGTTAGACTCTGGCAGGGGGAAGAGGACAAGGAGACAGTTTATTCAGAAGACCCTCTGGCTATAGCTAAGATGTGGGTTGAAAAAGGAGCTCAGAGACTTCATGTAGTGGATTTGGATGGTGCCTTTAGGGGAAAGCCGGTTCATCTAGAGATAGTAGAAGAAATAGCTAGAGAAGTGGATGTACCTATAGAATTTGGCGGAGGAATTAGAGAAAAGGCTATTTTAGATGATGTTTTTACCAGGGGAGTTGATTATGCTATTCTGGGAACCCGTGCTCTTTCTTTCGATTTCGTAAGGGACGTCTGTTTAAAGTTTAAAGATAAAATTATTATCTCTATAGATACAAGGCAAGACAAGGTTCTGGCGCACGGATGGAAAAAAGAATCCTCTCTAAAAGTGGAAGGGCTGGTTAAAGGTCTAGTTGGATTAGGAGTCAAAACTATAATCTTTACTGATATTACGCGAGATGGTACCTTGAGGGGAGTAAATATTAAGCTTATCCAAGAATTCTTGGAATCAGCAAATGTAAAGGTAATTATTGCCGGAGGAGTTTCTTCCTTGGCAGACATCAGAAAATTAACACAACTAGGCGCGAGGGGACCTGCGGGAGTAATTATCGGCAAGGCTTTATACGATGAGAGGATAAAATTGGAAGAGGCTGTAGCTATAGGAGCACAATAATTATGGATCTATTAGAGAAAGTCAGTTTTAATGATGAAGGTATGCTTCCGGTTATTGTCCAGGATATAAATAGAGGTGAGGTTCTTATGATGGCCTGGATGAACCGGGAGGCTCTGGAAAAAACCTTAGACACTGGTAAAACCCACTTTTGGAGTAGATCCAGGAAGAGAATCTGGCTAAAAGGGGAGGTATCCGGTCACTATCAGTTGGTAAAAGAGATTCGGGTAGATTGCGATGAAGATGTTCTACTCATTAAAGTTGAACAGGTGAAAGCTGCCTGCCACACCGGCTATAGATCCTGTTTTTTTAGAAAGGTGAATGAGAAAGGAGAATTAGAACTGGTGGCAAAGAAAGTCTTTGAGCCGAAAAAGATTTATAAAACCTAAACTATAGGTTAGTAGGTGGGTCCTCGGTGTTTTATAAAAGAATTTTGAAGCGAAAAGCATTAGCTATATTGCTAGTAATGACTTTTTCCCAGGTACTCTGTTTTTCTACCGAAGCTCAATCCGCGCCGACTGTTCGCGTGAAGATCTCAGAAAAAGAAATTATACAGGCTGGCGCTACTGGTGCTCTTCGAGTTGAAGGGAAAGGAAATATTCGCCATTTCTCACCCTCTAGCCTGCCATTAAGAATCGAGTCTTCCCCCAGTGGGATAAAGATAGACCAGAGAAATTGGGGAAGTAGTGTCCGGATAATGCCTGAAACAGACAGTTCTCTATGTTTAGTTGATTGGCGAAGATATCGGGGCAGTCTTCTCATTAAAAAGAAGGGCGAGTTTCTTGAGGTCATAAATGAGCTTCCCCTGGAAGAATACCTTTACGGGGTGATCAAATGGGAAATTTCCCCCGACTGGCCTCCTGTGGCTGTGGCTGCCCAGGCTATTGCAGCTAGAACCTATGCTCTGAAGAAATTAGAGACTTCTTTACCGGAAAATCAAGATTATCACCTCTTAAGCACAGAGGACGATCAGGTATACGGAGGAGTCGAATCAGAAGACCCTCGTAGTACAAAATCGGTTGACTCCACTCGAGGCAAGGTAATCACCTACGAAGGACAGCTAATAAATGCTCATTATAATGCCTGTTGTGGAGGATATACTGCCGCCAGCGCTGATGTCTGGGGAAAATCATTTCCCTACCTTGAGGCCAGAGCCGATCCATTCTGTAAAGACAGTCCTTATTATGATTGGCAGTGGAAGGTTGAAGCTGAAAAGCTGAGGCAACTTTTAAGGGAGAAAGGACTACTACTGGGTAAACTCCACCGGATTCAGCCACTCAGTTTCGATCAGAGTGATCGAATCAAGCAGCTAAAGATACAATACCGAGGAGGAGAAAAATATCTAAAGGGGAGTGAATTTCGTAGATTAGTGGGAACCGATAATGTAAAAAGCACCTTATTCAAAGTCAGCAGGTATGCTAGGTATTTTATCTTCACCGGGAAAGGATCGGGTCATGGAGTGGGGATGTGTCAGTGGGGAACCAGGGGAATGGCTCAGAAAGGCTATAGTACCAAGGAAATCCTCCAGTTTTATTATCCAGGCACAACCACAAAACAACGCTATTAACTTGATATACAGCGACGAAGGGGAAGAGTCCCGAGATAATTGTTGACAAGATAGATCCAATGTAATATCTTAAGAATGAGTACCGAAAGATGTCTGTGGAAAAGAAGGCTATACTGGTGGTGGCAGATGGATTAGGAGATAGGGCGGTAAAAGATGGAAAAACTCCTCTACAGCTGGCCAGAAAGCCAGTCCTTGATGAACTAGCCAGGGAGGGTTCTACTGGTTTAATGAGCACACTGGGCCGGGGAGTTATTCCGGGAAGTGATACAGCACACCTGGCTCTTTTTGGATACGATCCCGCCGTCTATTATAAAGGAAGGGGTCCTTTTGAGGCCCTAGGAGTAGGATTTGAGTTAAAACAGGGTGATGTAGCTTTCAGGTGTAACTTCGCTACTGTGGATAAAAATCTAAGAGTGATCGATAGGAGAGCAGGTCGTTTAAAGGATGAGGGTCCCCAACTAGCCAAATTCTTGCAGGGAATTAAGGTAGAAGGAGTGAGGGCTATTTTTCTTCCTTCAACTGAACACAGGGGAACGTTAATTCTGCGGGGAGACGGTCTTTCCCCGGCTGTTTCTGATACGGATCCCCACTCGTCTGAACCACTACCTCTCCTAGAGTCAGCCCCTCAAAATAATAGCCAGGCGGCAAAAAAAACGGCAAGAATTGTAAATGAGGTCATTAGAGAAAGTAGGTCTCGCCTTGCTTCCCATCCTTTAAACAAACAAAGGGAAAAAGAAGGCAGGCTTCCGGCCAATGTAATTCTTACCCGGGGGGCGGGAGTATATGAGAAAGTAGAGTCTTTAAAGGATAGATATGGAATCAGGAGCTGCTGCATAGCTGGATCTGCTTTATACAAGGGAGTGGCCAAATATGTAGGAATGGAAGTTCTTAAAGTTCCAGGAGCTACGGGAAGAATAGATACAGACATTGAGGCAAAAGCTAAGGTAGCTCGACAGGCCCTGGAAGAATTTGACTTTGTCTTTGTCCATGTCAAGGGGGCGGATAATGCAAGCCATGATGGAAACCTTGAGGGAAAGCTTTTGATGATTGAAAAAGTAGATAGATTAGTCCAGATTCTGTGCCAGGAGGCTATCTACCTTATCGTAACGGCTGACCATAGCACGCCTCTTTCCCTTAAAAGGCACAGCAGCGACCCAGTGCCAGTTTTATTTTATGGAAATGGGGTCAGACGGGATAAAGTGAAATTTTTTGACGAGATCTCCACTGCTTGCGGATGTCTGGGGCATCTTACCGGGATTGAGTTAAACAGGGAGATTATGGATCTAATGGGATGTGGACATATGGTGGGTAGTTGAGGGAGGTGTTAGTGGGAGTCGCTTCTGATAACTTACGGGTCTTGGACCACCAACCTCGCCTAAATATTGGAAATTGATGCCATCAATTTCTCGAAAGAGGTGACTAGATGATAGAAGTAATCGTTTCCAAAGTGGCCATCGATGTTAATTCAAAGATGCCAGTCATTGTGTTGAAAGAAAAAGGGGGAGATAAAACACTCCCCATTTGGATTGGACTATTTGAGGCACAGGCTATTGCTCTGGCTCTGGAGAATGTTAAACCACCGCGACCCTTAACTCATGATCTGGCCAAATCTCTAATTGAGAAGCTTAACGGCAGGGTGGACCGAATAGTAATAAGCGACCTCAGACATAATACCTTTTATGCACGCATTATGATGAGGAGAAATGGAGAGCCTCTTCAGGTCGATTCTCGCCCCAGTGATGCTATAGCCCTGGCTCTTAGGCTGAAGGTACCTATTTTTATAGACGAGACAGTGCTAGACAAGATAGCCGTAGGGGACAAGCCTCCCATTAAGGAGGAGGAGATAGAGGATTTCAAGAAAAGATTGAAGGATCTAAAACCGGAGGATTTTGGCCAACCTACCTAAAAATAGCTCATCTTTCATAAAGTGAGCAGTCCTTTTTGCTTTATAACACCATTACTTCCTTGTAGTTTTTCCCCTTGAATATCGCCAACTCTTAATCAAAAATCTCTTGAGCCCAACTTTTATTTTTCTAATCCCGCACAGGTTAACAATTTCAAATTTTCTGTCTTAAACGTAAATAGTAGGGACATTTTCTCAAAGGATGGCAGACGAAAACCGGGGGGTTGACAAAAAAAATATGTATGGCATGATTTTACTGAACCGGTTCGGGAAAATTGAAACTGTCTTTTCCAGCGGATTCTTCCTGCAGCTAATAAAAAATGTGAGAATCCTCTTAGATATCCCGGGTGCTGGTAGCCTTTATTATTTTCTGTTGGTTATTATTTAGTTAATCGGTTGGTCTCCAGAAGATAAAGAAAATAAAAGGCCCGGAAGGGGGTGAGAAGGTGAACAAGCCTGCCTGAGGCAGGGAGGGCCAACCTGAGTTTCAAGATTAAAGACTGAGGAAAAAATTTATAAGAAGGAGAATGACCAATGGAGAAAATATTTAAAAAAAGGGTTATTATAACAGTTCTGGCAGTTGGGCTTATAATGTGGATGGGACTGGTGCCTTCACTAGCTCAGAAGCCTGTTACCATTAAATTTGCTCACTTCTATGATCCTGCGGCAGGAGCAGGCCATGTAATGAACATAGAGTGGCTGGAAAAAACGATACCTGCTTTTGAGAAGGAGAATCCTGGTATCAAGGTGGAGTTCGAGTGGACTAAATGGGATGAGATAGACATCAGGTCCATAAGAGATTACGCGGCTGGAATCCCTCATGATGTTATGATGAGCTCTCCCCAGCTGATGCCCAAACACTTTATTGCCGGTGACTATCTGGATCTTACATCTTACGCGGCAAAATGGCCAAAGGCAAGAGCGGAAGATATTAATTGGACTCCCGTTTGGGGAAAAGTTTTTCCCTTAGGCATACCCCTGGGAATACACACCAGAACCACCGTCTACCGAAGAGACCTCTTTGAAAAATACGGGCTTGATCCTGGCCGAACACCGGAAGATCTTGAATCATTGGTCAAGTATGCTCAATTCTTAACCAGAGACACTAATGCCGATGGAAAGACCGACACCTGGGGGTTGGGGATGTACTTTGGTGCCTCACGCGCCACCATTGAACTCTATTTTGCTCCCTATATTTGGAATTTCGACGGAAAACTGTGGGATCCTGAGACCAAGAGAGCGAGTTTTGCTTCGGAAGCTGGAGTCAAGGCGACAAGGTTCGTCTACGATCTGGTGAATACCTACAAGGTTACCCCTGAGTGGGCTACCGTTGGAACCTACGATGAGGTGGGATTGATAAATTTTCTGAACGGTACATATGCCATGTTTACAGGATTCGGAAGCTACTGGATTGGACCTCTGGAGGAGAAAGGTTGGGTCACGGGGATCTTCCCCCCTAAGTCCTGGGGAAAGGCGACAGTGGCTGATGTATTTGTCGCCGCCACCAAACCTCATGCACAGTTTACCAATGCCTGGGCGCTTTCCATAAACACACTTAGCGAGCATCCAGATGAAAGCTTCAAACTGATAGACTTTATAGTTACTCCCGAGCGACTCATCGACTATCCGGATGCGGGACTTCCAACTCTCTTGAGTTTATGGGATAAACCAGAGTTACAGACCGACTTCTACCAAGAGTGGCTTAAAGCAGCTGCACATGGAAAATCAATGCCGTACACAGCTCATTATGGAGAATTAGCTGATACAGTAGCGGCCTGCCTTCAAGAGATATTGATCAAGAAGGCACCCATTGAGGCAACCTTAAAGAGATTTGAAGATGAATATAATGCCAAATACGCGGGAGAATAAGATCAATTAAAGCCGATGGAAAGAAGTAGAAAACAGGAGTCGTCTAGAAAAGGGGGCTTGTATATCCTCTGGGAGTACAAGCTCCCCTATCTTTTTTTGCTGCCCAGTGTTATTCTACTAATATTTTTCTTAGCCGCACCCTTGGTTTCTGGAATTTATATGAGCTTTCAAAAGATCTCTTTAAGAGGCATCTCGGAATTTGTTGGATTCAGAAATTATCGCTTGCTGCTGGGAGAGGGAAGATTCAGGAATAATTTGCTGTTTTCTGTACTTTATGTAGCCGGAAATGTAGGATTGTCGGTCCCCCTTGCATATGCTGCAGCCCTTCTAATCACCGGTAAGTTGAGAGGAATACAATTTTTTAGGGCAATTTTTTTAATTCCATTTATTGTAACTCCCGTTGTAAGTGCAATCCTGTTTAGGTCAATGGTGAATCCCTCCTTTGGTCCCATAACAGCCCTGCTGGAGATGATAACAGGAAAGCATTACATTATTCTTGCCGACTCCACCCTAGCCATGCTAACCATAATCGGGCACAGTTTCTGGAGATCCTTTTCTTTCATTATGCTCTTTCTAGCCGCAGGAATCGCCACTATTCCTACCGAACTTTATGAAGCAGGAAAAGTGGATGGAGCCGGCGCCTGGGCTAGATTCAGCCATATCACATTTCCCCTGACGAAAATCCACCTAACCATTGTATTACTCATAATAACTATGTGGACTCTCCAGGATGCAGAGACTGTGTATGCCCTAACTCAGGGGGGGCCTGGCTACAGCACAGAGGTGACTGCGGTACGTCTTTTCAAAGATGCATTTATTAACTTTAATCTAAGCTATGGAGCAACAATTGGGGTTTTCTTGCTCATGATGAGTGCTGTTTTCATGATCTTTTATTTCAAACTAATGGGTGGAGCAGAACATTACTGATGAAGGCAAAAGATACGATTAGCTGGATTGGATTTTTGCTTATCTCCGTGTTTGTGTTGTTTCCCCTTTTTTGGGGGATAAGAACTTCCTTTTCTCCTCGCTATGAAACCAGTTTGATACCAAGCAGGCTCACTCTTGAGCATTATCAATCTCTATTTGTCAGGCCGGCATTCTTACTTTACTTCAAAAATAGCTTGACCGTCACCTTAGGGGCGGTAGCGCTTACCCTACCCCTGGCTCTATTAGGTGCGTATGCTCTGGCTCGTTTCAATTTCCCAGGAAAGCAATTTGGGATTTTGCTTCTAGTATTTCCCCTGCTTCCCTTAATTGCTATCCTCGTTCCTCTGGTTTCCTATATGTATAAACTGGGAGTCTACGACTCATTTATGGCTCTGATTTTGGTCAACAGTGTCTTTAATATACCCTTTGCCCTGTGGATGCTGAGAAATTTTATTCTAAATACTCCGGTGGAGATTGAGGAAGCGGCACTCCTGGATGGTTGCTCAAAAATAGGTGCCCTTTGCCGTATTGCTCTGCCTTTGATGCTCCCCGGCATGATCGCCGTCATTGTCTTTGTCTTCATAACTACTTGGAACAACTACCTGTACGCAGCTGCTCTTACTTCATCTATGTCGGTGAGAGTTTTACCCCAGGCACTCTTATCATTCATTGGGACATGGGGCATGTACTGGGAAGGTCTATGTGCAGCAGGAATGTTAACTTTAATACCTCCTCTGGTTCTCTTTCTATTTTTCCAAAAATGGTTCATAGCTGGCCTATTTGCACAGTGGTCAAGATGACCTCTAAAAAAGGGAATCCTTCCTGAGAAGTACAAAAACAAAGACTTAATCAAGGTGAGTCTTATTAGTAAAGAGACTTTGGCTGATGAGAAGTTAATTGGGAAGGTATAGTCTTTATAAAAATGTTAAATAGGGAAAAGAAAAAGAATATGCGGGAGATAAATTTAAATATATTTGAGAGAAAAGGAAGAAATGAGATTTTATTTCAGCCTCGAATCGAGTGGTGGTATCAGTGGAACAAAGCCCGGGGAACTCTTCCGGAAAAATATCGGAAAATGAGTTTAATGGAACTTTTCGATGACTTAGGAGCATCTTTTAGATATTTTGAATATTATACTGGTTTACCATCCGCTGTTGGGGTAAAGTATACCAAAGAGATAAAAATCACAGAGAGAGAAAGAGGCAGAAATAGAAGGAATGTAATTACTAGTACTATTATTCCCAGTTTTTCTGGTTTACCAATGGATTTAGAGGTAAAGTTTTATAAAAGGATGGAAATAAGAGAAAATGAAAAATATATAATTATCAGTACTCCTAAAGGAGAAATGATTCAGAAAGAGAAACGATTATCTTCTGATGGAAGTTGGCGCATCACAGAGTTTCCCATTAAAAGTGCTGAAGATCTCGAAAAGGCAGGGGAGTTTTTTAAAAATGTAAACTTTGTCTTCATAAAGGATAATTTTGAAAAAGGGGATAAATTTGTGACAAACAGAGGCGAACCTCAGTTCTTTTTTCCCCGAAGTCCTTATCAGATGCTTTCTTTATTTTGGATGGGTACAGAAAATTTAATATATGCTCTAGCTGATGTTCCAGAAAAAGTGGAAAAGCTAATGAGGGTAATTGATAATTGTTATGAAACTCTTTGTAAAACCATTGTTTCTTATGGGAGGGTAAAGATAATAAATTTTGGAGAAAATGTAGATGCCAATATAATTTCCCCTTATTATTTTGAAAAGTATTGCATCCCTTTTTACAAAAAGAGAACGGAGCAACTGCGTAAAGCCGGCATATATACCCATATTCATATTGATGGAAACTTTAAACCCTTACTTAAATACCTTAAAGATTTACCTTTTGATGGTCTGGAAGCTTTAACTCCTCTTCCCCAAGGAGATGTAAGCATAGAAGAAATAAAAGAATCTATAGGAGATAAAATACTTCTGGATGGAATTCCAGCTATTATGTTTCTCCCTAATTATCCCTTAGAAGAACTTAAAGCTTTTACGAGAAGGGTAATAGAGCTTTTCCATCCCAGGCTCATTTTGGGAGTATCTGATGAAGTTCCGCCTCCTGCTGATATAGAGCGAGTAGCCTGTATTTCTCAATATTGCAGAAGTTTTTAGAGGTGCAATAATTGCCTAATGTGAGTTTAGTGCTACTGCTGGATGCGAGAATGTAGAAGCTGTCTTCCAGAAATGGGAAAAGGTGTGAAAAAGAGAATATTTTTGGGTAAAAAGTTAGAGGAATAGTTAAAGCAGACAACAGAGGTTCAAGCATTAGAGGAAAGGGAGGATCTCCAGAATGTAAGCTTAGCCAGATGAGAGAAGGAGAAGATAGAGACGGTTGAAAGAGAGGTATTTATGTCTCAAAAATTGAATCAAATTATTAATGCTCTGGAAAAAAGATTGCCGTCATTCGTGGATTATCGGAAACAGAAAAAGTGGAAATTTAAGGCCGGAAAGTTGGTGGATGCTGAAAAACTAGAGTATAACGACACTTCCTGGGAAGTGGTAAGTTTACCCTATAGCTGGGATGCAAAGAAGGATGCTTGGTTCAGGAGGAGAATAGTCATTCCAGAAAGCATCAATGGAGTTTCTGCAGCCGGCTCTAAAGTGGAGATTTTCTCCTCGGTTATAACTTCGGTTATGCTTGTAGCTACAGAATTATTTATAGATGAAAGGAAAGTATTTTTCGCCCCACACTGGGCAGATTTTAGATCACCGAGGATTCTTGTGTCCCAAAGTGCTTTGCCTGGTGAACAACATGTTATCGCTATTCATGCTCTTGCTGGAGAAGGTCTATCAGTTATTCCTCTGGTAGAGTTAGGCTATAGTAAAGCAGAGGATGTAGTATTTGAGCTAGCTTCTCTTGTGGAAGAACTTAAGTTTGCTAAAGAGTTAACGGGCGGAAAAGAGACTGCTGAAAAAGCTATCGCCGATATCGAACCCAAAAATATTTTCACTCTGGAACCATCCAAACTGCTAACTACGGTAAACCAGGTAAGGAATAGCCTTATTCCTCTAAAATCTCTGGCAAAGCAGTATGTAATTCATCTTATCGGACATGCCCATATAGACATAAATTGGCTCTGGCCTTGGGAAGAAACAGTTGAGGTTGTCCGGCGTGATTTTGATACAGTAACTCGATTGATGAAGGAATATCCTGATTTCTGTTTCTCTCAAAGTCAGGCTGTTACATATAAAACCGTGGAAGAGAGATTTCCTCAACTTTTTAAAAAGATAAAGCAGAGAGTAAATGAGGGAAGGTGGGATGTTACTTCCTCTACCTGGATAGAGGGCGATTTAAATATGGCAAATGGGGAAGCCATAGTTCGACAAATTCTTTACGGCAAAAAATATGTTAAAGAAAAATTTGGAGTGGAGCCTAAGGTTTGCTGGGAGCCCGATACATTTGGTCATCCCTGGAGCATGCCCCAGATACTTAAAAAGAGTGGAATAGACTATTATTACTTTATGAGATGTGGTAAAGGTGCTCCTATGTTTTGGTGGGAGGGTCCTGATGGCTCAAGAGTGCTTGCCTTCAATAGTGTATACAATGCATTTATAAATCCTAAAGAACTTGCTCAACTAAGCAAAGACTTTAAGAGAAGATTTGGAACAAAGAAAGCTATGTTTGTCTATGGTGTAGGGGACCATGGAGGAGGGCCTACCAGGGAGGATATAAAGATGGCCCGTAATCTTAATGAGAAAGCTGTTTTCCCGCATTTGAAGTTCAGTACTACAGAAGAGTTTTTCAAGGCTATCTCAGAGGAAGAGCTTAATCTCCCCGTGGTAAAAGATGAGCTTAACTTTATTTGGGATGGCTGCTATACCAGCCATGGAGATATAAAAGAGCACAATCGGAAATGTGAAAGACTCCTTTTGGATGCGGAAGTTATTGGTTCAATAGCCAAACTTCTTGGCAGTTCCTACCCAGATCTCACCAACGGCTGGGAGAAAGCGTTATTTAATCAATTTCATGATATACTGCCTGGTAGTGCTATTGGTGCATCTTATGAATACTCAAATAAATTGGCAAAAGAGGCAGAAAAAAAGACAGGAAAAATTATCTTTAATAGCCTTTCTGAGGTTGTAAAGAATGTTCAGATAAAATCTAAAGGTTTACCCATTTTTGTATTTAATCCTCTTGCCTGGGAAAGAGATGATATTGTAAGTGTAGCATTATCAGAGAGTGCATTTTCATCCCCAATAGTGAAAGACGAGAAGGAGAATATTTATCCCGCCCAGATTCTTAATGGTGAGCTTTTATTTATAGCTCAAAAAGTGCCCTCATTGGGGTACAAAGTTTTCTATATTACTGAAGGCAAAAGAGAAGAAGATTACATACTAAAGAATACTTTTATCTTAGAGAATCAGTTTTTTGTCTTAGAAATTGATGGTGAGTCTGGAACCATAGCTTCTCTCTATGATAAGAGGAACAGAAAAACTGTAATGAAAAGACAAAGAGATGGGGCTATGGCTCCTGAGAAAATCGAATCTACCACTCCTATTATGAATAATTTGCTTCAAGTACTCTACGAACTTCCCCATAGTATGTCTGCCTGGAGGATAGGACCGATCAGTTCTACGAAGAACCTTATAACAAATCCAGAAATAAAAATTATAAGCTCTGGTCCTGTAGTAGGAGAGATTAGGGTAAAGCATAAATTCAGTAATTCTACTATTACCCAGGATATCTATCTTTACAAAGGCCTGCCTAGGATTGACTTTATAACTAATATAGATTGGCAGGAGGTAGCTGACTGCAGTACAGAAGCTCCTATGCTTAAGGTAAGCTTTACTCCTATATTGAACAAGACTGAAGCCACATTCGAGATACCATTTGGACATATTGAGAGGATAGCTGACGGAAGGGAGATGCCTGCCCTTCAATGGGTGGATATATCAGACAACTTTTATGGGGTGAGCCTTTTAAGCGATACAAAATATGGGTTTGATATAAATGGCAATACTATGCGTATGACACTAGTAAGGACAAGCTATGAGCCTGATCCCAGGGCTGATGTAGGCGAACATAATTTTAAGTATGCTCTTTATCCTCATAGGGGAGACTGGAAGAGTGCAGATACAGTAAAACGCGGCTATGAACTAAACCGTCCCCTTATAGCAATGCCTGTATCTTCAAAGGAGGGGAGTCTACCTTCTACAAAATCGTTTATTAAGGTAAATCCCCCCAGTGTAATAATGAGTTGTCTAAAAAAAGCGGAAGACTCCGATGATCTTATCCTCAGAGTGTACGAGAGCAAAGGGAAAAAAGCTGAGGTAAATATTGACCTTGACTTTTCAGTAGAAGAAATTAGAGAGGTAGATCTGCTTGAAAGAGCTACTGAGCTTTCCTTGAATGTTAATAATAGACTTTCTTTCTCTATAGCTCCTTATGAGATAAAAACGTTTAGATTAAAGGTGAGCGGTGTTTAAAATGATAACAGTCCTCAAGTGAGATTAAATTGGCCCAGACCTAGCTTGGGTGCTTTTTTTATGAGGGTTTTTTATACAGGAGAATAATCTATGACCCACAGGGAAAGAGTTATTGGATCCTTAGAACACAGAGAACCAGATAGAGTTCCCATTGATCTTGGAGCAATGCTGTCCACAGGTATTATGGGTATAGCCTATAACAGATTAAAAGCGTATCTAGGGATAAGTAGTGGCAAGACACGGATGTACGATCTGTGGCAGCAGCTTGCAGAGCCAGAAATTGAAATTCTGGAGTTAATAGGTGCCGATGTTCTGCCTGTTTTTATATTTGAGCCAAAAAAATGGAAAAAGAGCACACTTCCAGATGGATCTCCATGTGAGGTGCCGGATTGGTTTAATCCTAAAGTTTTGTCTGATGGTTCTCAGATCATAAAAGACAGGAAGGGACATATAGTTGCAAAGATGCCTAAAAATGGCTATTATTTTGATAGCATTTACCATCCTCTGAAAAAAATCAATACAATCCAAGAGTTGAAAAAGCAAGACCTTCGTTCAACTATGTGGTCAATGGCACCCGTTGATGAGAAGGCTTTAGGTGATCTGCATAAGAGGGTAAAGACATTATATGAGACAACAGATTACGCTTTGATGTTAAACGGTGCTGGAGGAATTTATGAGTGGGCACAGGATCTAAGAGGCTGGGATGTTTTTATGATGGATCTGGCCTCTAATCCTAAATTTGCCGGGTATCTACTGGATGTATTAGTTGAGGAAAATATAAGACGACTGGAAAAAATCTTGCCCGTAGTGGAAGGCTATGTACAGATTATCCAGGTAGGGGATGACTTGGGACTGCAAGATGGTCCCCAGCTTTCTCCAGAGTTATATAGAAAAATAGTAAAACCTAGGCATAAGAAGCTATATCAGTATGCAAAAAAATACTCCAGTGCCTATCTTTTTCTTCATACCTGTGGCTCAGTATATGAGTTCATACCTGATTTCATTGAGATGGGCGTGGACATTTTAAATCCTGTACAGGTGTCGGCAAAGAATATGGATACCAGAAGGCTAAAGCGGGAGTTTGGAAAATATATAACTTTCTGGGGTGGAGGATGTGATACTCAAAAAGTTCTGCCCTTTGGAACACAAGAGAAAGTCACCAAAGAGGTAAAGCGACGGACAGAAGATCTTGCACCAGAAGGAGGATTTGTATTCACGCAGGTACATAATATCCAGGTAGGCGTTCCCCCGGAGAATATTATGGCTATGTACAATGCCGTAAAGAGCCACGGAAAATATTAAATTTAGGAATTGTTATAATCTAAAAAGTGACCACTTTTTGATATAAGGAGGAAGGAATGGAATACCAGTTTCTTGGCAGCACGGGAGTGCAGGTTTCTAGACTCTGCCTAGGAACCATGACCTTTGGCAGAGAGGCAGATGAGGCTACATCCCGAGCTATAACTGATCGTTTTTTAGAGGCAGGAGGAAATTTTGTGGACACAGCCGATGTCTATGGGAAAACTCCAGGGCTTTCCGAGGAAATTGTGGGACGGGCACTAAAGGGGACAAGAAATAAAGTAATTCTGGCCACAAAGGTCTACTTTCCCACAGGGCCAGGTGCAAATGACCGGGGCCTTTCCCGCTTTCACATTATGCAGGCAGTTGAGGCAAGTCTTCGCCGCCTCCAGGCAGATTACATTGACCTTTACTATGTCCACTGCTGGGATAAAAGGACACCGCTCGAAGAGACTCTGACGACCTTAAATGATCTGGTAAAATCCGGTAAAGTGCGCTATCTGGGTGTCTCCAATTTCACCGCCTGGCAGCTTATGAAGGCACTTTCAATAAGTGAGAGATATCGATGGTCTAAATTTGTCTGTCTTCAACCCCAGTACAGCCTTGTGGTAAGGGATATCGAGCGGGAGATACTACCCCTCTGCCAGGAGGAGGGATTGGGTGTTGCTGTCTGGGGTCCTCTGGGTGGGGGATTTCTCTCAGGGAAGTATCGCCGGGGGGAAAAACCCCCTGAAGGAACCCGTATTGCCGCAGCTAAGGAGGACTGGGAGGAGGCCTGGTCTCGGAGAGCCACGGAGAAAAATTTCAGAATTCTCGATGCGGTAAGAGAAATAGGCTCATCAAGAGGTAAAAGCTGTGCCCAGGTAGCCTTAGCCTGGGTTCTAGCTCAACCTGGAATCACTTCAGCCATAATTGGCGCAAGAACACTTGAGCAACTGGAGGACAATCTGGGTTCAGTAGGGTGGGATCTGACGTCTGAGGAACTTGAGGCTCTCGATAGGGTGAGCAGACTAGAAGAGGGCTATCCATACCGCTTTATCAGCTACTTCGCACGGTAGTTAGTCAAATTCGAAGTGGTTTTCGTCGTTTTTTAAAAGTTGTCAAATTTTCTGTCTTAAACGTAAATTGTAGGGACATTTTCTCAAAGGGTGGCAGGGAAGGAGAATATTCATCACCTTTTCTTTTAAGGTTGCTCGGGGTTTGATTATGTGGACTTCTTCGCGAAGGAAGTCAACCTCTTTTACTGCCTCACCGAGATCCAGGTAATGGCCATTTCTTTTATTGCGAAGTTGTAGATCCTCTGTCAGGTAAAGATATATGTCGCCAGAGGTAGCATTTTTAAGTTGGGGGGTTAGTTTCTCTTTCTCTATCTTTTGGACTACAGGCTGGTATATAGAATAAAGCCAGTCATGGGCGGCATCTTTAATGGATACCTCTCTTTTCATTTTATTGGCTAGATATTGTTGATGCAGGTCTATCTGCCAGATGAGTCTGTCATATCCACTGGGTCGCGAGAGAAAAACCTCCCTTATACCTGTCTTCTGCTCAAAGTCGAATCTCCTCAAATATAAAGCATTTTCAGGAGAATCTTTCGCTGGCAGATATTCAATGATCTGAGCATCGACATATTCTTGTCCCATTTCCTTTCCGGCAGAAATGCGGTGATGACCATCCACCACGTAGTACTCATCCTTAACCTTATAGAGTTCCACCGGAGGAAGAATTACGCCGCCTTCTAGTGCCCGTTTTATGGAATTATATCTATACTGGATATTATTCTTACTCCTAAATTTGAATTTAGGATCAAAGTCGAGGCATCTACCTAGGCTTCCTACTATCCTATCTATCTTCGTCGGGCGAATGCCTAGATCCACTGTGCTTAACAGATTCTGCTTACGGCGTTCTTCATCGAAACATTTGAGGCCCAAAGGCTTTTCTGTAAACCCTTTTGTGATTTTAGCTATTGGACGCATTGAGTTTCACCTCATAAGAATTTGGAGATAACCTTATCAAATATAGTAGATTTTTTCCACAAGTCAAGCCTCCAGTCGGGCGGTGAGCTTAAAATCTATGTCCTTGATAGTGCCGGGAGAGCATTGGTATTCATGAGATTTATACGCGTATCGAGGACTTTCCCCAAAGGAGCCTTATATCAGCCACCTTAACGAGTCTTCGAGTTGAGGAAGAAGAAAGACGTGTTGTCTGAGGAGCGGAGCGACGAGTTTCACGTCTTTCCCGAAACGAGAAGACGAGCAGAAACAATCCAAAGTCGATATACAGCGACGAAGGGGAAGAGTCCCGAGATTCTCTTGACAGTGAAGGCTTCAGACTTATAATTGAAATGTGTATAAATTCTTTGGTGTGCGAGAGAGTAATAAGTGAAACGCCCAAATTAGGGTGAGATGCATGACCCATTTATGGCTAGGAAGGCTCATCTGGCTAAAGTTTGTGCCGGTGATTTTGTTAATCTCGAGTTTAACCGGCTGTGTTCCCTATGTTAGACGTCGAGTTCTAGTGAGACCCCCTTTAATGGATCTTGGCCAGAAACGCGTCATCATAGGAAAATTTGGAGGAAGTGAATTAGGCATTAGTTTAGAGGCAAGACAAATTCTAATCCAGAAGCTTAAAGCAGTTGCCTTAACTCTGATAGAAAGACCCAATCTGGGAATTGAAAACCTACCCATTAAAAATGAGGAAGGAGATTTAGTTATTCTCGGTGAAGCTACCTACTATCATGTAGATATCTATCTGGGTCCACCAGAGAGATCTTCCTCTGAGCTCTCCAACCAGATATGGTATACCTGGGCTACCCGTCAAACAACCACGGTGACAGTTAATCTTTTTCTTAAATTAGTTGATGCCAAAACCGGCAAAATTATATTGTCAAAGCAATGTGTGGGTAAGATACAGAATTGGACTTCCTTAGATATTCCTTGGAAAGAAGAAACTGCCCCACCCCAGATTTTCCTACCCGAACCTGTAACGAGTGATGTATTTGAATATCGTCAGATTGCTATTGAAAGAGCAGTCTCTGAGTTTTGTAGTCAATTTATGCCGGTCTATAAGTGGAAATGGGAAAAAGAAGCGCTTGATGAATGAGAAGAAAAAAAACCAGGTTTGACTGTCCATAAGAAAGCAATCTCATCAGGTGAAGAGTGGAGAGAATTCTTTCTCCCGGATATTATAACAATAATAACCATACCATGAATAAATGTTCACTCTGAGGCTGTCAAAGAAAATTAAATTCTTTAGAAAGGGGGAAACTATGAAATACGCAGCGCACTCCTTAATGCGGAAAGCAGAGTTTACGGAAAAGGATCTTCATCAAGTGCCGACGCCATTGCTGAGGAAGGATTGAAGTCTTTCAAGAGCAAGGAGTGAGGTGAGGGGTTGACAAACTGATAAGTTTTGTTATAATATGTTCAATATTAGTATGATTTCCAAAAAACAATAACTCAGTTAAACATAATCACTAAAAGTAAGTGAAGATACTAGCAAGTGAGCGTCAACGGAAGATACTCGAAGAAATTAGAAAGAGAGGTGCGTCAACAATATCCGAGCTTAGCAAGGACTTCAGTGTTTCCGAGATGACGATAAGGAGAGACCTGGGTAGATTAGAGCAAGAAGGGCTCATAAAAAGGACGTACGGAGGTGCTTTATCCCTGGAGCTGGCAGCATTTGAGCCTACATTTCAAGAGAAAGATGTTATTAACATTGAAGAAAAAAGGAGGATCGGAGCAGCTGCTGTATCCATAGTTAACCAGGGAGATACAATTTTTCTAACTACAGGGACAACCGCTATGCAGATCGTTAGGAATCTGGTCAAATCCAAGTCAGTCATAAATTTAACGGTTGTCACCAATTCTCTCAACAACGCGTATGAACTTTGTAAACTGGATAGTATAAGGCTGTTCGTGATCGGTGGAGAGGTAAGGAAAAGATCATATGCAATGATAATGCCTCAAATAGAGGAAAGTCTAAAAGGAATTTACATTGATAAGTTCTTTCTCGGTGTGAATGGCCTATCTTATGAATATGGACTTACTATTCCTAATCCCTTAGAGGCTCAGCTTTGTCGCCTGGTTATCCAAAAATCCAGAGAAACTACTGTAGTTGCTGATCATAGCAAATTTGGCGAAGTAGCCTTTGCCCATATAGCGAATCTTAATGAAATAGATAAAATCATAACAAACTCCGCTGTTGATCAGAGGTACATTGACCAATTAAAGGATAAAGGCATTGAAGTTATCCTGGCGTAAGTTTAAGAAATCTAAGATATTAGTAATCAATAAGACTTCGCTTTGAGAGAATAAGAGCTAAAATAAGGCTTGGAAGGGGGTGATAAGGTAAGAAGGCCAAGCTAATTAGGAATGGAAAGAGATTTTCTAATGAAGAAGTATGAAGAAAAGTCAATTTCGATGAAAGGGAGGACCCGATGTTAGGGAAAAGAGGGTTAGTTTTAATTTGTTTAGGTTTGGTGTTATTAATGGTGTTGTCATTGAACGGATTTGCTCAAGAGAAGAAATGGTTGTTGCCTCCGGAAAAGGCGGATGTGAATTGGGCCGCATATAAGGGTACAACTCTGACTATCGGTCTGAATAAACATCCTTACACGGAGTCTTTGCGCCCACTGATACCACAATTTGAAGAGCTAACAGGAATTGAAGTCGCCTATGTTATTCTTCCAGAAGAAGAATTCTTTGAAAAGCTATTGATAGATCTCTCCAGTGGTGCCGGGTTGTTCGATATCTATATGACCTCTCCAATGTTCGAATGGCGCTACCAGTATGCGGGATGGGTCGAGGATCTGCTCCCCTATTATAACAATCCCAAACTCACTGACAAGGAATGGTACAATAGAGAAGACTTTTTCCCTCTGGTTTTGCGAGCAAACGAATGGGATGGGACAATTGGAGGTGGTATGGGCGAAGGACGATGGAATGGCATACCAGTGATGGTAGAATTTTTTGTACAGGCTTATCGAGAAGATTTACGGAAAAAATGGGGGTTGATTGTTCCCAAGGACTATCCTGAGTGGTACGATGTAGTCACCAAAGCAGACGAACAGGGAGGAGCTGATTTCTTCGGTATTGTTGAGAGAGGTATCAGAAGTTGGTCTACCGTACACTCTGGGTATTACACTGGGTTCAACTCATGGGGGCAGAAGGAGCTTACCAAAGACCTCTACGCATCTATCGATACTCCTAAGGCTATTGAGTTTACCAAGATATGGGTTAAGGCTCTTCAGGATGCTGGAGTACCAGGATGGCCTACCTATACTTGGTATGACGGAATGGAGAGTTACGCTGCCGGGCGAATTTACATGTATAATGATTGTGACTTTTTTGCTGCCACTTACGAGAACCCGGCTAAGTCAACAATAGCAGGCAAGTCTGGCTATGCGTTGCCTCCAGCAGGCCCTGATGGTAGAATCGCTTCCAATCTGTGGACCTGGGCTTTGGGTATGAGTGCCTTGTCCCGGCATAAAGAAGCTGCTTGGTTGTTTCTCCAATGGGCAACTTCATACCATAGCATGATTGATGCTACAGTAAAACACGACAATTTCAACCCCACTAGAAAGTCGATATGGGAACACCCGGATGTAGCTAATATGGTCAAAAATTGGGGAGCTTATCCTGGTCAATATGCCGAAAATGTCAATCTCATGCTTACCAAGTATGGAGATATTAGATGGACTCCTAATCCTGATGTGACTGCCGTTGGAGATATATGGTGCGATGCTCTTCATGAGGCGTACGCTCGCCAAAAAACTGTAGAACAAGCACTTAAAGATTCCACCAGAGGAATTAACCGAGTAATGAGAAAATGGCGCATCGCTCTGGGTATTGAGAAATAATGGACATCTGTTAAGGTGAAGAAAGACTCCCCTTCTTTTTCCCAGGAGGGGAGTCTTTCGCAACAAAAAATTAGGGGACATTTAGAATGCACAAGAACAAAAATAATGGGCATACAGAAGTATCTATCTTTTTTCCTGAAGCAGTAGCCAAGATTGGAAGTTGTCTGGTTAGAGCAAAAAGAAGGATAGTTACGCGCAAAACTATTCCTTACCTTTTATACTTTCCTGCTTTCATAGCCACAGTAGGTATTTTGTATCCTTTCTTCCGCTCAGTTGTTTTAAGTTTTTATGAGTATAACCCTACATACGGACCAGCTTATTTTATCGGAGTACAAAACTATATTGATCTTTTCCAGGGAGTAACGTCTCCCTCTTTCTGGCTTTCTCTGAGGGTTACTCTGATATATGCTTTCGCCAATATATCAATACAACTTATTCTTGGTTTAGGAATAGCGCTTCTTTTAGTCAGAACCTTTGCTGGTTACCGAATAGTGCGTGCTGTTGTTTTGTTTCCCTTTATGATTCCTCCTATTATAGAAGCCATGATGTGGAAACTAATGTACGAACCGGTGACAGGCATTATAAATTATATTGGTTCATTTCTGGGGATGCCAAGGATAGGGTGGCTTGGGGACGCTGCTTGGGCTCTCCCTTCAGTAATCGTAATAGATGTGCATAATTTTACCCCGTTTGTTGCTATCATACTTTTAGCAGGTCTGCAGTCCCTACCCAAACGACCCTTTGAGGCTGCTCAAGTTGATGGTGCATCATCCTGGTTCATACTTAAAAATTTAACTTTCCCTCTTCTTAAACCGGTATTATATGTGGTGTTACTTTTTAGAATGATCGAGTCTTTAATAATGTTCGATATGATTTATGCAGCAACCCATGGGGGACCGGCAAATGCTACTATGAGCATTCATGTTAATGCTTATTATCATGGTATGAGATGGACAATGTTTGGTACTTCTTTTGCTTTTTTAGTCATCCTATGGGCAATGGTGTTCTCAGGTAGCTTCTTCATAATAAGAGCCTGGAGGAAAGCCTTAGAAGCAAGGATGGTCTAGGCTCATAACATTAGGCGAGGGATAAAATGTCACGAAACAAAAAGATACTTTACACAATAGCCATTGTTATTGTAATGATCTGGACTTGCTTTCCCATAGGATGGATGGTTCTAACTTCTCTCAAGTCTCCTCCGGATGTATATGCCTACCCTCCCAAAATCATCTTTAAGCCGATCCTTGACAACTGGCTCAACGTTCTCCTGGGCCAAGAATGGACAGGAACCGCCTATATTACAGTCCATACCGATATCCCTCGCTACTTTATGAATAGTTTTCTGATTGCCTGCGGAGCCACCCTTATTGCTTTCTTGTTGGGGTTACCAGCTGCTTATTCTTTAGCCAGATATAAGTTTTTTGGCAAGGAAAATTTTGCTTTCACTCTGCTCAGCTTTAGATTTGCTCCCGGGTTAATTGTAATATTTGGAATATACCAACTTTACCAAAGGACTGGGTTGTTTGATACACATTTTGGGGTGATGGCAGTCCATCAACTTCTTCTATTACCCTTTGTGGTGTGGATGATGCGAAGTTATATTGCAGCGATACCGATAGATATTGAGCGTGCTGCCCGAGTAGATGGTTATTCCTGGTTGGGGGTGTTTACCAAAGTCACTTTACCTTTACTTAAACCAGCTTTAGCTGCATCGGCAGTAATAGCTTTTATATACTCCTGGAACGAATTTCTCTTAGGATATGTGGTCACCGGACCCAATGCAAGACCTATGACGCCCGCCCTATTGGGTTTTATCTCTTATGAAAGAGTTCTTTGGGGACAAATGGCAGCCGCAGCAGTATTAGGCATGCTGCCAAGCATTGTCCTTTCCCTTTTTGTGCAGCGCTACGTGGTGGCCGGATTGAGTTTTGGGGCAGTCAAAGGATAATTAAAATTTAATGGGGTATTTGGATGGCTTACTTAGAAATAAGAAATCTCACTAAAGAATATGGTAAAGTTAAAGCTCTGGATGGTTTTACGCTGGAGGTAGAACATAATGAATTGGTGGTCATTTTGGGTCAGCCTGGAGCAGGCAAAACTACCCTTCTGATGACTCTCGCCGGATTGGAACCTTTCACTCAAGGAGAAATAATCCTCGATGATGAGGATATTGTAGATAAACCCACCGAATTGCGTGATATAGCCATGGTTTTTGAAACTTACGCTCTTTATCCCCATCTCACAGTAGGGGAAAATATAACCTTTTCCTTTTATTCTTATCGGGCGAAGAGAGCTGGTTTAAGCAAAGAGAAAATTACTGAAAGAGTCAAGAGAATAACAGAGATGCTTGAAATAAGCGATCTTTTAAAAAGGTATCCTCGGGAGTTGAGTGGAGGGCAAATGCAGCGGGTATCGCTGGCAAGAGCTCTTGTTCGTAGTCCGAAATTACTTCTACTCGATGAGCCTATCGCTCATCTCGATGCAAAACTGCGACATAGACTAAGACCTGAGCTACGCCGTCTGCAAAAACAAACAGGGGTAGCTACTTTATATACTACTACCGATTACATGGAAGCTTTTGGAATAGCTGACAAGATCCTCGTTCTGCATGAAGGAGTTAGTTTACAGATAGGGACAAAAGAAGATATATGGAATAAGCCAGCTCACCGTATTATAGGAAATCTCCTCGGTGTACCTTCAATGAATATCATCCCCGGAGGTAGACCAAAGATAATGAACGGTAAGATGAATATATTTACTGAGGATGGTCTCCAAATACCGGTAGACAAAGAACAACAGACTAGAATCCAAGAGAAAAGTATAGAAAAAATAGACATAGGTATTCATCCAAGCGATATACGTCCCGTAGGAGGCGGCGAGTATAAACCTGTTCTGAGAGGGGAAATATACGTTTACGAACCCTTAGGAATAAAAGGTGCTCTCTCAGTCAAAGTTAATAAAAGGATTATACGAGTTCAAACACCGGCCAGGTATGAACAAAGAAAGGTAGGAGAGAAGATTGATTTATACTTTAAGGAAACTGATACCCACCTGTTTGATTCGAAAAGTGGATTAAATATCCTGTTTATGAGGTAAAGAGGGCAACGCAATGGAGAAATTGCGACTGGAAAAAGTGTGGAAATATTATGGAAAGGTTGAGGCGGTAAAGGAGTTGAATTTATCCTGTGAAGAAGGAGAAATTTTAGTTTTGCTTGGTCCGTCGGGTTGTGGGAAAACATCGACTCTTCGTATGGTTGCTGGTTTAGAGAAGGTTTCGCGAGGAGACATCTGCCTAAACGGGGAAAACATTACCCACTTCCCACCTCAAAAAAGAAATGTTGCCATGGCCTTTGAAGATTATGCGCTATATCCACCTCTGACTGTTTCTGAAAATATCTCTTTCCCTTTGAGGGTAAAAAAGCTTTCAAAAAGAGACATAAACAAAAAGGTTAAGAGAGTGGCTGAAGTATTGAGAATCGATGATGTTTTAGGTAAACTCCCAACGCAATTAAGTGGCGGTCAACAACAGCGGGTTTCATTGGCAAGAGCGTTGGTAAAAGAGGAGGCAACTCTTTCACTTATGGATGAGCCAATCTCTCATTTAGATGCCAGGCTCAGAAATGAGATCCGAACAGAAATCAAGCGATTACACGAGGAAACTGGTCAAACCATAATTTATGTTACCCATGACCAGATGGAAGCAATGGCCTTGGGTGATAAAGTCGCCGTAATGAATTTAGGCATACTCCAGCAGTTAGGCTCTCCTGAGGAACTTTACGATAGTCCGGCGAATTTATTTGTAGCGAGCTTTATCGGTGAGCCTCCTATGAATTTTATCGAATGCGGAATAGAAAAAAAGGGTAGTAGGCAATATTTAAAAAGCTCTTTCACGGAAATAGAAATTCCTCCAGAAATAGTGAATTTATTGGAAAAGGAGCAAAATCAGGATATTATCCTGGGTATCCGGCCCGGAGATTTTCTGCTAGGTAAAATAGATAAACCTGAGTTTGCTCATATCGATGGAAAGGTATATTTTGTGGAATTTATCGGTGATATGACACTTATACACATGAAGGTTCAGCAAGACCGTTTCATTATAGCGGTGCTGACCGAGATCCGAATAGAAGAAAACGAAAACCTGACCGTAAGTTTTCCCCTGCAAAGCATTCACGTATTCCATAAGCAAACGGAACGGGCTATGGGTAATCTGGGAAAGTTTTGAACAAAGAAGGATTCCTGGCCGGCAGAGTGTAGGTACTACTCTTTAGAGTAGGAAGATGTTAGAGCTATGTGGTGATACCCTCCCCAAAAATTATCCCTCTTTTTCAATTAGAGACAAAGATCTGAGTCAGTTTTTTAAGAAGATAGAAAGAAGCCTGTAAATGCTCAGTAAACGCCGGGTCACATTGAATTTTCAGGGTAGCCGCACCCTTTAGGGTGCGCAGGCTAAAGCCTGCGATTACCAAAAATGACGGGGTTCACTGAATACTTACGTTAGGTGATTGGAAGAGGTGTTAAAGTGAGAGCAGTGGTTATTTATGGAAAAGAAGATTTCAGATACGAGGAAGTTGCTGGCCCTAAACCAGGGGAAGAACAGGTTGCGGTAAAGGTAGGAAGATGTGGTATATGTGCTGCTGATCCCAAGATTTTCCACGGAACTGCTTATTTTTCTCAGGTAGCCTATGATCATGCTCCCATTGTAGCAGGGCATGAGTTTATAGGGGAGGTGGTGGAACTTGGAAAAGGAGCAGGGGAAAAATACCACCTTAAGGTGGGAGATAAAGCTATAGCCGAGCAGATAGTTCCCTGCTGGGAGTGTTACTACTGTAGGCAGGGAATCTACAACATGTGTGATGTACATAAGGTCTTCGGAATCTCTGGACCTGATGGAGGATGGGCAGAGCTTATGAAGTATCCTAAAGGATCGATCATCTGGAAAGTCCCAAAGGAACTCCCTGACGAGGTAGCTATAGCTATAGAGCCTTTAGCCTGCGCCATTCACGGAGTAGAGAGAGGAAATATAAAACTTGGTGATGCGGTAGTAATAACCGGTACCGGAGCCATAGGTCTTTTTATGCTCCAGGTAGCCCTGTTAAAGCATCCCCGACTTATAGTGGTTTCTGATCCTGATGAACACAGACTTAAGATAGCTAAAAAGCTAGGGTCTGAGGTAGTTATTAATCCTCAAAAAGAAGATATAGTGGAGAAAGTGAAAGACCTTACTGAAGGACTTGGTTGTGATGTTGTTCTTGAGGCAAGCGGACATCCAAAAGCAGTAGAGCAGGCTATAGATATGCTCCGTCGAAGGGGAAGATTGATGGAATTTGGTGTTTTTGCCGAGAAAAGCTGTATTGATTTTAGTATTATAAGTGATGTAAAAGAACTTGAGATTGTGGGAGGTCATCTTGGGGCCTATACCTATCCCTTAGCCATTAAATATTTAGCCGAGGGTCTGGTGAAGACAGACCAGATCATAACCCATAATTTTCCTTTAAAAGATTGGAAAAAGGCTATTGAAACCTCCGAGAAACGCCTGGAGAATGCTATTAAGGTAACCATGACTCCCTACCCTTCGCCATAAAAGATTCACTATTTTTCAGTAATTCGCCATTCTTCTATTCATGTTGATAGCCTGACCGGTGAGGCAATCTGCATCTTTTTGTGCTTTTTTAATTTTTCTGGTATAAATAGTAAACTGAAGAATCTCTTCTTAAAGTTGCAGAATATGCAAAAAAAAATAATCACGTCCTCTTTTTATTGGATTGAGAGCGAGAGTGAAGCGATGGAGAGTATCTAGATGATCCAGACGATGAAAGCGGGAGTATTACATAGAGCGGGAAAGATTAGCTGTGAGCTAATACCTGTTCCCGAGATAGGATCTAAAGAGGTATTGGTGGCCATTAAAGTGGTGGGGATATGTGGGTCTGATGTTTCCCGTTTTTTAAGGGGCACCTCTCCCTATGATTTTAAAATCTTGGGGCACGAATGTGCTGGTGAGGTGGTTAAGGTCGGAAGCAAGGTTACGGCAGTCAAACCTGGAGAAAGAGTTGCCATTATGCCGGTTATACCGTGTAGACACTGTGTTTTTTGCCGAGCCGGTGAATATTCATTATGTGACAATTTTATTCGTCTGGGCACTCGAGTAGATGGCTGTTTTGCTGAATATGTAAAGGTTGGTCCTGAGAATCTTTTGAAATTACCGCCCACAGTTGATTATGAGTCAACCTCTCTTTTAGAGCCTTCCTCGGTAGCTCTACACACTGTTAAGAGAGCTGGAATCACACCGGGGGACGTAGTAGTTGTGCTCGGCTGTGGGCCTATCGGACTTTTAATCGCTCAATGGGCAAAGATTTTAGGGGCAAGAAGGGTTTTCGCCGTGGATATTGCCCAGGTAAAACTGAGAATTGCCAGAAAGACGGGAATAGATGACTGTATAAATGCTAAAGAGGAAGATCCAGTCGAGGTAGTGATGCGGGAAACTCAAGGCAGAGGAGCTGATTTGGTATTTGAGGCTGCTGGAACAGAAACTACCCTGGAGCAGAGTATAAG
>NJBP01000075.1 GCA_005223085.1 Candidatus Aerophobetes bacterium Ae_b3b
ATGGGGACTGTTCCTCGCCACAAGTTCGTCTCAGAAGATCTTATAAACTCTGCTTATGAGGATAGACCTTTACCCATTGGCTTGGGGCAGACCATTTCTCAGCCTTACATCGTGGCTCTGATGACGCAGCTTTTAGGTCTTGGTGAAAAAGATAAGGTCTTAGAGGTGGGCACTGGCTCGGGTTACCAGGCGGCTATTCTTTCCGGAATTGTTGAGGAGGTTTACACTATAGAAATATTTGAAGAATTGGGAAAAATGGCGGGGAAAAGATTAAGAGATCTGGGTTACCACAATGTGAAGGTTAAGGTGGCTGATGGATATTATGGCTGGCCAGAGGAAGCTCCCTTTGATGCAATCATTGTTACCTGTGCTGCCACTCATATTCCCCCTCCCTTGATTAAGCAGTTAAAAGACGGAGGAACAATGTGCATACCGGTAGGTAGTGTTTTCTGGACTCAAAACTTGATGCTGGTGAAAAAGAAGGACGGTGAAATTACCGCCAGAAGTGTCCTTCCGGTAAGATTTGTTCCCCTGTTGGGAAAGCACTAGAGTGGCCCTCTTTTTTTCTATCTTCCTGATTTCCTTCTCCATCCTTTCCTATGAAATCCTCTTGATGAGGATCTTTTCTATAACGAGCTGGTCGCACTTTGCTTATATGATCATAAGTGTTGCTCTCCTTGGTTTCGGTGGTAGCGGAACCTTTATCTCCCTGTTTCAGAATAAATTAAAAAAATATTTTTATCCTTCTTTTACCATTTCTATAACGAGCTGGTCGCACTTTGCTTATATGATCATTAGTCTTGCCCTCCTCGGTTTCGGTGGTAGCGGAACCTTTATCTCCCTGTTTCAGAATAAATTAAAAAAATATTTTTATCCTTCTTTTACCATCCTCTCCTTTTCCTTCTCCATTTCCCTTTTCCTTTGTTTTGTCCTTTCTCAACGAATTCCCTTTGACCCTTTTCTCATCGTCTGGTATCGGCGCCAGTATCTTTATCTATTGGAATATTATCTGGTTCTTTTCGTTCCCTTTTTCTTAGGAGCAAGTTGCATTGGACTCATGTTTGCTAAATTTCCCCAGAAGATCAGTAGAGTTTACTTCTATAATCTTTTGGGATCAGGAGGGGGCGCTTTAGGAGCGATTCTTTTTCTCTATGTTTTTACTCCTCTTCGGGTACTGGTGCTCATAACTTCAATTGCCTTCCTGGCCGCTCTAATTTCCTCATCTTATCTGGCCAGAAGGGTTTTAATTGGCCTTGTTTTCGCGTCCTTTGCCCTGATCTTTCTTTTTTTTCTCTTTCCCCCGAAACTTATGATTTCTCAATACAAAGGCTTAAGTACCGCCTTAAATCTTCCCCAGGCAAAAGTTTTAAACGAGGTCTCATCCCCTCTAGGCCTTATTGACGTTGTCAGTAGTCCAGCTATAAGGCATGCCCCTGGCCTTAGCCTCAATTTTGAAGGCACCATTCCTCCCCAATTGGGTATTTTTATAGATGCCGACTCCATGTCTGCTATTACTGATTTTGGGGGTAGGCTCTCCAATCTAAGATTTCTAGATTATACCACCTCAAGTTTGCCCTACCATCTTCTTCGCCTACCCAGAGTACTGGTTTTAGGAGCTGGAGGGGGCTCAGAGGTTCTCACCGCCCTCTATCACCGAGCCTCATCGATCGAGGCCTTGGAAATTAACCCCCAGGTGATAAGTCTGGTACAGACTGAACACGGCGATTTTTCCAATCAGCTCTATTCCCTTCCCCAGGTGAGACCGGTAGTAGCTGAGGGACGTGGGTTTATTCAGTCCAGCGAGAAAAAATATGATCTAATTCAGATTGCCCTTTTAGACTCCTTTAGTGCTTCCTCAGCCGGGGTTTACGCCTTATCGGAAACCTATCTTTATACTCTCGAAGCTATAAAGGAGTACATAAGGCACCTTACCCCTGAGGGCATTCTCTCCATTACCAGATGGTTGAAGATGCCTCCCCGGGATGGAATTAAGATATTTGCTACCGCAGTAGAGGCTCTAGAAGATCTGGGGGTGAAAGATCCTTCCTCTCATCTCGTCTTTATAAGAAGCTGGGCTACCTCCACTTTGCTGATCAAACGATCTTTTTTTTCTTCCTCCGAGATAATGGCAGCCAAGGAATTTTCCCGAATGAGACTATTTGATCTTATCTGGTATCCAGGCATAAAGTCAGGAGAGGCGAATCGCTACAACACTTTACCCCAGGCTTATTATTATGATGCAAGTAGAAAAATTCTTTCCCCAGAAAGAGAAAAGTTTTATCAAAATTATCTATTCTATATAAGGCCGGCTACCGATAATTCTCCCTATTTCTTTCACTTTTTTAGGTGGAAGTCACTGCCCCACCTTCTTAAAACCATGGGGAGTCAATGGATTCCTTTTATAGAATGGGGATATATAGTTTTGATGGCCACTTTGTTTCAGGCAGTAGTGGTGAGTATAGTTTTGATTATCCTTCCCTTGTTTGGGCTCAAAAGCTCCACCAAGGTGCCAAGGAGTAAACTACCTATTTTTGTCTATTTTCTTTTTCTGGGCTTAGGATACATGTTTGTGGAGATCTCTTTTATCCAAAAATTTACTCTTTTTTTATCTTATCCTATTTATGCGGTGGCGGTGGTAATATCAGGTTTTCTTTTTTTCTCCGGATGGGGAAGTTATCTAAGTGGACGAATCAGAATAGGCCGAGCAGGTAGTGTAGCCACTGCCGTGGGAGCAATAATAATTATCTGCCTTATCTATTTGGGGACCCTGGACAGCATTTTTCGAAGGTTCATCTCTTTATCGGACCCCATA
This sequence comes from Candidatus Aerophobetes bacterium Ae_b3b, assembly GCA_005223085.1. Classification (GTDB taxonomy): domain Bacteria; phylum Aerophobota; class Aerophobia; order Aerophobales; family AE-B3A; genus AE-B3B. Next base: position 2,813 of record NJBP01000075.1, read on the forward strand.
AAGATAGTGCTTTCCCTTCTCTTTCTTTCCCCTTTAGCTTTTTTTATGGGAATGCCCTTCCCTCTGGGGCTTAGCAGAGTTTCTGTCAAAAAGCCCTTCCTTGTGCCTTGGGCCTGGGGGGTAAACGGCTGTGCTTCTGTGATCAGCCCTGTCCTGGCCACTGTCCTGGCCACTTCCGCGGGATTTAATCTAGTGGTGATAATGGCCCTTTCCCTATATTTCTTGGCGGCCATAATTTCAGTAAGGCTTTAAAACTACAGTTGATCAGTGGCTAGTGATCAGGATTCAATGATAATTCTTTTTTCCTGCCACCAATCTCTGATTCTTACGAGGAGCGAGAAAGTCACTTGAATTACTCAACCAAGGACCCTCAGACTCAGCATGGTCTTTGTTTCTTGACTTTCTTTAGAAAAGTTGTTATAGTTTGACCCACATAAGAAACGTAATAGGTGAGATTTTCTAAAACATTACCTATTCAAAAGGTAAATGCTCAGTAAACGCCGTGTCACATTGAATTTTCAGGGTAGCCGCACCCTTCAGGGTGCGCAGGCTAAAGCCTGCGCAGGTTGAAGCCTGCGGCTACCGGTCCTTGTGCCTTGGGCCTGGGGGGTAAACGGCTGTGCTTCTGTGATCAGCCCTGTCCTGGCCACTGTCCTGGCCACTTCTGCGGGATTTAATCTAGTGGTGATAATGGCCCTTTCTCTATATTTCTTGGCGGCCATAATTTTCGCTCGCCTTTAAAATATGAGGGGTCAAGTCCTGACCCTCTTGATTCTTGACTTTCTTTAGAAAAGTTGTTATAGTTTGACCCACATAAGAAACGTAATAGGTGAGATTTTCTAAAACATTACCTATTCAAAAGGTAAATTTCAGAAAAACTAGACTGTTATTAAGAAACCACGTAAAGGAAAAAAAATGAAGATTCCCTTGCTTGATTTGAAATCTCAGTACCAGACAATCGAAGAAGAAGTTAATAGGGTGGTAGAAGAGGTTCTGGAAAGTGGACATTACATCCTGGGCCCAAATGTGAAAACCCTGGAAGAGGAAATCGCTGACTATTGCGAAGTTAAGTATGCCATAGGAGTTGCCTCGGGCACAGATGCCTTAAGGCTGAGCTTATTGAGCTTGGGAGTGGGTGAAGGAGATGAGGTGATAGTTACTCCTTTTACTTTTATTGCCACTGCTGAGGTGATTACTCAGGTAGGTGCCAGACCCACCTTCGTTGATATCGAGGAAAAAAGTTTTAATCTGGATCCTGCCAAGATAGAAAAGGCCCTAACCCATAGAACCAAAGCCATAATCCCAGTTCATCTTTATGGGCAGGCCGTAGATATGGGCAAGATAATGGACACAGCAAAAAAATACGGTTTAAAAGTAATTGAGGACGTTGCTCAAGCCTTTGGAACAGAGTATCATGGATGGGCTGCTGGCCGCCCAAAAAAGTTGGGCTCCATGGGGGATGTGGGGTGTCTTAGTTTCTTTCCGACCAAGAATCTGGGAGGATATGGTGATGGAGGAATGGTTCTAACCAATGACCATGAGGTAGCCAGAAGGATAAAAATGCTCAGAGTTCATGGTCTAGACTCAAACTGTGGCCATTCTCTACTGGGATATAATAGTCGGCTGGATGAACTGCAAGCGGCAATTCTTAGAGTGAAGCTAAGATGCGTGGATAAATGGACAAGGACGCGTCGCCAAAATGCATCTCTTTATGATAAGCTGTTCTCTTCTTCCACAGTCCCGGTGAGAATCCCTTGGGAGGCTCCCTATGCCAGGCATAGTTACTGTGCTTACACTATTCGGATACCCAAAAGAGACAGGTTAAGGGATTACTTGAAGAAAAAAGGGATTGAAACCAAGATTTATTATCCTCTTCCCCTGCATCTCCAGAAGGTTTATAGGGATCTCGGCTGCAGTGATCTTGATCTTCCGATGGCGGAAAGAGCCTCCAAGGAAGTTCTCTCTTTACCGATTTATCCAGAGCTACGCGAAGCGCAGATTGAGTTGGTGGTAAACGAGATTAAAAACTTTTTTTCATAGTATTCAATTTAGCCGTTGACCTCAGGAGAAAAGTAAATGCTCAGTAAACGCCGTGTCACATTGAATTTTCAGGGTAGCCGCACCCTTTAGGGTGCGTATAAACACTAGCCGCACCCTTTAGGGTGCGTATAAACGCAGGCTAGGATTTTGCGCAGGCTGAAGCCTGCGGCTACCGGCGAGTACCAAAAATGACGGGGTTCACTGAATACTTACGGAGAAAGGATGTGAGAAGCTTACTGGTAACCGGGGGAGCAGGTTTTATTGGCTCACATCTGGTGGGAAGGCTATTAAAAGAGGATGAGAAGGTAATAGTCATTGATAATTTTGATGATTACTATGATCCCAAAATAAAGAGAGACAATATCAAGCAGTATTTGCATAATAGGAATTTTGAGTTAAGGGAAGTGGACCTGCGGGATCCGGAAGAGTTAAGAGGAGTTTTTCAATCCGATAAAATTGCTAAAGTTATCCATCTAGCGGCCAGGGCTGGAGTTAGACCCTCTTTAAAGAATCCTCTTTTGTATGAGGAGGTAAATATCAAGGGCACCTTGAATTTGTTAGAAGTATGCAAGGATTACCCGGTGGAAAATTTTATTTTTGCTTCCTCTTCTTCGGTCTATGGCACCGTCAGCACCCCCTTTGTGGAGGATGAGAACCTTAACAAGCCTACCTCCTTTTATGCAGCTACCAAGCAGGCTGGAGAGCTCATTTGCCATACCTATCATTATCTCTACAGTATTCCCACCACCTGCTTGAGACTATTTACTGTTTATGGTCCGAGGCAAAGACCGGAGATGGCCATACATAAATTTACCAGACTGATCGATGAAGGCAGGGAAATAACTATTTTCGGTAATGGGCATTCAAAGAGAGATTATACCTATATTTCGGACATTATTGATGGAATTATGAGAGTACTGCACAAAAAATTTGACTATGAGGTATTCAATCTGGGTGGTTCTCAACCAATCGAGCTGAGAGAACTCGTGGCATTAATTGAATCGGGTCTGGGAAAGAAAGCCAGGATGAGATATCTACCTGATCAGCCAGGTGATCTTCCCATCACTTTTGCTGATCTCACTAAATCGAGGAAAGTACTGGGTTATAACCCCAGGATAGGAATAAAAGAAGGTATTAGAAGATTCATTGAATGGCACCGGAGTAAACCTTGAGAGGGTCTCTATGAACATTTGTATTATTGGTACTGGGCATGTAGGATTGGTTACGGGGGCATGTTTTGCAGAGATAGGCAATCAGGTAATCTGCGTGGATAACGATGAGGAAAAAATAGGTACCCTGAAAAAAGGAAAGATGCCTATCTACGAGCCTCACCTCGAGGAACTAGTTAAGAAAAACGTTGATGAGGGGCGGCTTTTCTTTTCCACCTTGATTGAAGAAGGTGTATCGAAATCCAGCGTGATCTTCATTGCGGTGGGAACACCTCCTAAGGAAAATGGAGAGGCAGATCTATCTTCGGTGGAGAAAGTCTGTAGTCAGATCGCCCGAAATATGAAGGATTATAAGTTGGTGGTGGAAAAGAGTACTGTTCCAGTACAAACCGGACAGTGGATAAAGCGTCTCTTTAACCTGCATGATTCTCATCAGGATTTTGACATTGCCTCAAACCCTGAGTTTTTGCGGGAGGGAAGCGCTATACATGATTTTCTTAATCCGGATAGAATTGTCATTGGGGTGGAGAATGAAAGAGCAGCCAACATCTTAAAGGAACTTTACTCCCCTATTATCAAACGTAGTTTTGACTCTTCTTTAAAATCTTCCCTGGTCAATCACATTCCCCTGCTTATAACTGACCTTCAAAGTGCAGAGCTAATAAAGCATGCCTCCAACTCTTTTCTGGCTGCCAAGATATCCTTCATAAATGCAGTGGCTGATATTTGCGAGAGGGTAGGAGCTGACGTAGAGAAGGTAGCTCAGGGAATGGGATATGATCCTCGCATTGTCCCGGCCTTTCTTGAAGCTGGAGTAGGTTTTGGAGGTTTCTGTTTTCCCAAAGATCTGCAGGCGTTTATCCAGATAGCGGGAAAGTTTAATTATGATTTTGCTCTTCTCAAAGAGGTAGAGAGAATAAACAAAGATAGACCAAGAAGACTGGTGGAGAAAATAGAGGAGGCTTTATGGGTGTTAAAAGATAAAACTATTGGTATTCTTGGTCTTGCCTTTAAGCCAGACACCGATGACATGAGATTCGCTCCCTCAATTGAAGTGATAAATCTATTGCAAAAGGAGAAGGCAAAAGTAAAAGTGTACGATCCAGTAGCGATGGACAGGGCTAAAATGATTTTAAAGAATGTGGAGTACGGTAAAAATCCCTACCAGGTGGCTGAGGGAAGTAATGCCTTAGTCATCGTTACTGAATGGAGTGAATTTCGAGATCTTGACCTGGCAAAAACAAAGAGTTTACTGGCCAGTCCCATCATTGTAGATGGGAGAAATATCTTCGATCCAGCCAAGATGAAAAAGCTGGGTTTTGTGTATAAGGCAATGGGAAGATGAGAATACTAATAACCGGGGGAGCAGGTTTTCTTGGTTCACATTTATGTGACTATTTGCTGGCTAAGGGTCATCAGGTGATAGCTCTGGATAATCTTATTACTGGAAAGGTCGTCAATATCGTTCATCTAGCTGGAAATGAGCATTTCCAATTCATCAAGCAGGATGTAACCGAATATCTTTATCTTAAGGGGAAAATAGACTATATCCTTCATTTTGCTTCCCCAGCCAGTCCTCTTGATTATCAAAAGTATCCTATTCAAACTTTGAAGGTGGGTTCTTTAGGAACGCACAAAGCCCTGGGCCTGGCCAGAGAGAAAAAAGCAAAATTTTTGCTTGCTTCGACTTCTGAGGTTTATGGGGATCCTCAGGTGAATCCTCAAAAAGAGGACTACTGGGGAAATGTTAACTCCCTGGGTCCAAGGGGAATGTACGATGAA